>CAZMWD010000008.1:0-17822 GCA_964569685.1 uncultured Cocleimonas sp.
GTTAATTGAAGTGGTGTGAAGATAGCGTGTTTAGAGGAATCTCAAATATTAATGTTGATGCGAAAGGGCGGATGGCTATTCCGACCAAGTATCGCGATGAGATTCAATCTGATTACAATAGTGAGATGATCGTTACGGTCGATCATGGTGTGCGCTGTTTGGTTTTGTACCCGATGGCTGTGTGGTTGGATACGGAAAGCAAATTGATGGGTTTACCTAACTTGTCTGATGCGGTTAGAGATATGAAGCGTTTAATTTTGGGTCATGCGTCTGATGTTGAGATGGATGGACAGGGACGAATCATGTTGGCTGCACCCTTGCGTGAATATGCCGGTTTAGATAAGAAAATGATCTTGATTGGTCAGGGTGATAAGTTTGAATTGTGGGATGAAGATGCGTGGAGTGTAGGTCGCGAGGAAATGCGTAAAGCAGCGCCGATCAATATTCAAAACGATGAGTCGTTGAAAGGGTTGTCAATCTAATGATTGTTTATCCGACGCATGTCCGAGCAGTTTAAGCATGAGACGGTATTGCTGAATGAAGCAGTAACGGGACTCAATATAAAGAATAACGGTGTCTATGTAGATGCTACTTTTGGTCGAGGCGGTCACTCGGCTGAAATTGTAAAACAACTCGGTCCTGATGGACGCTTGTTGTTAATTGATAAAGATCCGCTTGCCATCGCTCACGCGAAGGGAGTTTATAAAGATGATAAGCGGATTTTGGTTTGGCAGGGGTCTTTCAAAGATTTCCCATTAGCATTGAGCGAAGTGGGTTTGAAGAAAGCGGATGGGCTCCTTCTTGATCTCGGTGTGTCATCACCGCAATTAGATGACGCGTCGCGCGGTTTTAGTTTTATGCGCGATGGCAAACTCGATATGCGTATGGATCCGGAAACGGGTGAAAGTGCAGCCGAGTGGCTTGGCAGAGCAGCTGAAGAAGTGATTGCCAACGTTATTTATGATTACGGTGATGAGCGATTCTCGCGAAGAATTGCACATGCCATAGTGGAGAAGAGAGCAGAAACCCCAATCAGTTCGACGTTACAGTTGGCTGACATAATAACTGCTGCAATACCGCGAAAAGCGCAGAGAAAAGAACCGGGCAAGCATCCGGCAACTCGAAGCTTTCAGGCGATACGGATATTCATAAACCGTGAGCTTGATGATTTACATGAGTGTTTAAATAATTCGTTAGAGTTTTTGACAGACAAAGGACGTTTGGTAGTTATTAGTTTTCATTCTTTGGAAGATCGAATAGTTAAGCGTTTTCTTAAAGCGCAATCACGTGCCCCAAGTATTCCACGTGGATTGCCGATTATGGAAGATCAATTATTCGTGCCTGATTTTAAGTTGATAGGCAAGCCTGTTAAACCCTCAAAAGATGAAGTTATGGTTAATGTGCGTTCACGGAGCGCCATTATGCGGATCGCAGAGCGAACGTGTAAGTAAGTAATTGTTATAGGAGGAATGAACCATGAGTGATGTGTTTTTAGATGTGCCTCAACAGGTTTCTAAGTCTGTGCCAGTAACATTGGATTCAGTGATTGACTGGCGATTGATTGTGTTGGCAATTTCGTTTATTGCGATTATTTTTATTGCAATTAAAACAGTGGTGCAAAGACACGAGTCGCGTTCCTTATTTATTGAAATGCAGAAACTAGAAAAAGAAAGAGATGTGTTGGCGGCGCAGTGGAGTCGCTTAAAGTTAGAGCAGGGCACGGTATTGAATCAGGTCAGTGTAGAAAGACAGGCGCGCTGGGACTTGGGTATGAAAATACCTAAGGCGGCAGAGGTCAAAATGATAATAGAGCCTGCTGAAACAGTTATTGTAGAAAAAACCCCTGCGGATAAAAGAGTTTCCTTGGGTAATTTAACTGTTAATTAAGTGCTAATTAAGTACCAATTTAAATGCTAAAGGACGTTAAGGTTAATTAGAGTCATATTGTGAATAAACGTAAACATACATCTTCAACTAACACTTCGCGACGTACTGCGCGGATTACGACAAAAGTGCCCCCTGTTTATCGTGGTAGGCGTTTGTGGTTGATGTCGTTGCTATTGTTGGGTATGGGTGTGTTGCTTGTACGTGCAGGTTATCTGGAAATTTTCCAGCAAACATGGTTACAGGCTCAGGCGGACAAACGTCAAATGAGAACCGTCACAGTGCCCCCTTATCGTGGCATGATCGTGGATAGAAATGGTGAGTCGTTGGCAATCAGTTCTCCGGTTGAGTCTGTTTCTATCGACCCTAAAAAAATATTGGAGATAAGAAAAAATCTCTCCGTGATCGCGCTTACAGGCAACAAGGACGATGCCGATATTGCGCGCTTAGATAGTGATGATCTTGATATTAAATTACAAAAAATGGAAAGACTATTAAAGCTAGAGGATGGCGCGTTGTTGAGCAAGCTTGAGTCGTTATCAACGAGGCATTTTCATTATTTAGCAAGACAGGTTGAGCCAGAACGCGCCCAGAAAATTGCTGCGTTAAATATCCCAACAGTCAATACATTGCGTGAATATCGTCGTTTTTATCCAATGGGTGAGACAACGTCTCATGTAGTTGGTTTTACCGATATTGATGATAAAGGTATCGAGGGAATAGAGCGTTCTATGAATGATAGGCTTGCGGGGCAATCGGGCAGAAATCGAGTGGTGCGTGATGGGCGTGGTCGTTTGGTTGAAAATGTCGAGCAGTTGGAACGCATGATTCCGGGTAAGGAAGTTGAGTTAAGTTTAGATCATCGTATTCAATATATTGCCTATAAATTATTGAAAGGCGAAGTCTATAAATTAAACGCTAAATCGGGTTCAGTTGTGGTGTTAGATACGCAAACAGGTGAAGTGCTGGCGATGGCGAATATGCCCGGTTTTAATCCTAATAACCGTACTTCTTTCAAGCCTTATTTGTATCGCAATCGCGCAGTGGTAGATGCGTTTGAACCAGGGTCTACGCTTAAACCATTGACTATTGCGGCAGCGTTGGAAGCACGTGTGATTGATGCGAATGTGTCGATTGAAACATCGCCGGGTAAATTCTCGGTGGGTAAAACAGTGATTAAAGATCCGAAAAACTACGGCACTGTAACGCTTTCTAGACTTTTGGCGAAATCAAGTAATGTCGGTGCAAGTAAAGTGGCTTTATTGATGAAACCAAAAGATCACTGGCAATTTTTGAATCGTGTTGGTTTTGGGCGTAGACCGAATGCAGGCTTTTCAAGTGAGACAGAGGGTGATCTTAGTTACCATAAAAAATGGGGTAAGGTTGATCGTGCATCGCACGGTTATGGTTACGGTGTCTCGACCAGTTTATTGCAATTGGCGCAGGCCTATTCTGTGTTTGCAACCGGTGGAATTTTAAAGCCCGCAAGTATCCATAAAGTGTCGGAGCCTCCATTAGGTCAACGTGTAATGAGCGAAGAAAATGCCGGTTCAGTGTTGAAAATGATGCGCGCAGTGGTTCAGAAGAACGCCACAGGAAAACATGCAAAAGTAGATGGTTATCATGTTGCAGGTAAAACAGGTACAGCCTACAAATACATTAAGCGTCGTTACGATAAAGAGCGTTTGGTGGTGAGTTTTATCGGTTTGGCTCCTGCCACTAACCCGCGTTTAGTCGTGGCGGTAATGATTGATGAGCCTAAAGTAGAAAAAGCCAGTGGTGGGCGTTTAGCGGCACCTTTGTTTTCGAAAATCATGGCAAATTCTTTACGGATTATGGATATTGCACCCGATAATATTCCTGCGATGAAACAAACGAAACGAGATAAGTCGATTAAAAAGACGCGTCTGTCCGAATCGGTGGTTGCTACTATTGTAAATAGTACGGCTGTTGTAGAGAGCGCGCAATGATCCTGCTTTCATCATTACTTCATCAAATTGCGGATATTTCATCCGGCACAGATTGTGAGATCACGTCTATCACATTGGATAGTCGGGCTGTAACGTCGGGCTGTTTGTTTGTAGCGTTAAAAGGTACACAGCAACATGGTTTGACCTATGCAAAAGTAGCACAGGCGCAGGGTGCGGTAGCGGTAATTTGGGAATCAGATGAAATAGTATCAATAGAGAATTTAACGATCCCGCTATTCGAAATTGCTGGTTTACGTGATCATCTTGGTTTAATTGCCGATCGTTTTTATGGGTCGCCGAGTCAGTCGTTGAGCGTTGTCGGCATTACCGGAACAGACGGCAAAACCAGTGTCAGTCATTTTATAGCGCAAGCATTAGAGCAATGCGCGGTGATCGGTACTTTAGGTGTTGGAACGCTGGATAATTTACAGAAAGCAACGCATACCACGCCGGATGTTTTACATGTGCATCAGCATCTTCAAGAAATGAAAAATCAAGGTGTTGAAGCGATAGCGATGGAAGTTTCATCTCATGCATTAGATCAAGGGCGTGTAGCAAACGTTGCATTTGATGTGGCAGTATTGACCAATTTAAGTCGTGATCATCTTGATTACCATAAAACAATAGAAGCCTATGCAGATGCCAAAGAAAAGCTGTTTCATTGGGATGGTTTGAAAGCAGTGGTGTTAAATTTGGATGATGCCTTTGGTTATAAGCTTTCTACCCGAACTAAAAATGTCATTGGCTACGGGATTGGCAAAGTTGAAAACTATCCAGAAGGTTCATTAGTTGCAGAAAATGCAAAGTTGACCAGTCAAGGGGTTAGCGCACAAGTGCATTATGGTAATGAGCAGGGTGAGTTGTCGGTGGCAGTTTTGGGTCGCTTCAATCTGAGTAATTTATTAGCAGCCTTAGGCGCAATGATCGGCTTGGGTCTGCCGTTACAAGACGCTATCGCAAAACTAAATAAAGTACAAACCGTTGCAGGTCGTATGGAAAAAGTAGCCCATTCTGAAATGTCGGATGTGTTAACCGTGGTTGATTATGCCCACACGCCGAATGCGCTAGGAACTATTTTAAAAGCCTTGCGCGAACACACGAAGAACAACTTAATCTGTGTGTTTGGTTGTGGTGGTGATAGAGATACAGGTAAGCGCCCGTTAATGGCAACAGTTGCCGAGCAGTGCGCCGATGTGGTGATCGTCACGGATGATAATCCACGCACCGAAAACCCACAAAAAATAATGCAAGATATTGTGGCGGGTTTTGAAAAGCCAGAATTAGTCACGGTAGAACATGATCGTGCGAGTGCAATCAAGCACGCATTAAAGCAGGCGAAAGCAGGCGATGCTGTGTTGATTGCAGGTAAAGGTCACGAAAATGTACAAATTTTAGCAACGGGTAGTGTGCCCTTTAGTGATCGTGAGCAAGCGAATAAAGTATTACAGGAGCTAGCGGCATAATGGCTTGGTTATCACTATCAAAAGTAGCTGAAATGACGGGTGGTGAACTCATCGGTGCGGATGTCGCTTTAGATTCTGTAGCAACCGATTCGCGCTTGGTAAAAATAGATCAGTTATTTATTGCGATTGAAGGCGAGCGTTTTGATGCGCATGATTTTGTTGCTGACCTCGTTAGCAAAGCAGGTGCCGCTTTAGTCCACAAAAAAATTGATTGTGATCTGCCACAGGTGTTGGTGAAAGATACCTTGCAAGCACTGGCAGATTTAGCAGGTGAATGGCGTAAACAGTTTACACATCCATTGGTTGCACTGACCGGCAGTAATGGCAAAACCACCTTAAAGGAAATGATCACTGCGATTCTTTCGGTTGATAATAACGTGCTGGCAACCTATGGCAATTTGAACAACCACATTGGTGTTCCATTGACGTTATTACAATTGCGTAAAGAACATGATTTTGCAGTCATCGAAATGGGTGCAAATCATCACAAAGAGATTGAATTTTTAACACAAATCGCACGCCCTAACGTCGCGGTTTTAAACAATGCAGGAGCTGCACACCTTGAAGGTTTTGGTGATCTTCAAGGTGTGGCTCAGGCAAAAGGAGAGATTTTTATTGGGTTGGGGACTCAGGGAGTCGCCATAATCAACGCAGATGATAAGTTTGCAGATTATTGGAAGGACTCCAACACTGACCGAAAGGTCATCACGTTCGGCATTAATAATAAATCAACAATAAGCGGTCGCTTATCATCGGATGGGGGTCTGATGATAAAAGTAGGAGAAGTGGAGGTTAGGGTTAACCTCAAACTACTCGGTCGTCATAATGCACTAAATGCCCTTGGGGCAACTGCGGTTTCGACCGTTTTGGGGATCAAGCTGGAAACAATAGTTGACGGTTTAGAATCCTTGCAGCCAGTGAAGGGGCGTTTATCGCCTGTAGCTGGCATTAATTCTACACAGATTTTGGATGATACGTATAACGCGAATCCAGATTCTGCAATCGCTGCGCTCGATGTTTTGGCGCAACGAAAAAACACCGCCTTTGTACTGGGTGATATGGGTGAATGTGGTGATAAGGCTGTCGAGATGCACGAAAACATCGGTGAACAAGCGCGATTAGCGGGTATTGATCGCATGTATTGCTTGGGTGAACACAGTGCCAAAGCCTGTGATAAATTTGGTGAAAACGGGCAAAGCTTTAATGAGATGGATGTGTTGCTAACATCACTAAAAAAGGATGTGACGAGTGATATGACAATTCTAATAAAAGGATCGCGAACGATGCGAATGGAACGTGCTGTTGAAGCACTTAGAGAGGTTGTTTAAGTAGTATGTTATTACCAATATTTGAATGGCTCTCGCAATATTATTCAGCCTTTAATGTTTTTCAATATTCAACGCTTAGAACCATTCTTGCTGTGTTAACGGCTTTGGGTCTTTCGATGCTAATGGGTCCTTGGATGATTCGTTCTTTAACGAATTTGAAAATGGGGCAACCGATTCGTAGCGATGGGCCGCAAACGCATCAAGCCAAAGCAGGTACGCCAACCATGGGTGGCGCACTGATTATATTAGCTATTACCGTAGCAACCTTATTATGGGCTGATTTAAGTAATCATTATATTTGGGTGGTGTTGTTGGTAACGGTGGGTTCTGGGCTGATTGGTGGTTATGACGATTACCTAAAATTGAAAGAAAAAAGTAGTAAAGGCTTAGCGTCGCGTTGGAAATATTTAGGCTTGTCTTTAGTTGCGCTTATTGCCGTTTCTTATTTGTACATAGTGGCAAAAACACCGACAGAAACGACCTTGTATATTCCGGTAATAAAAGAATGGTTTTGGGATATGGGTTGGCTCTTTATCCCTTGGAGTTATTTGGTGATAGTCGGCACAAGTAACGCGGTAAATTTAACCGATGGTTTAGATGGCTTGGCGATTATGCCGACGATATTGATTGCGGCAGCACTTGGTATTTTTGTATTAGTCGCGGGTAATGTCAAGTTTTCAGAATACCTTAGTATGCCTTATGTCGAAGGCGTGGGTGAGGTGCTGATTATTTGTGGCGCAATCTTTGGTGCGGGTTTAGGTTTTCTTTGGTTTAACACCTATCCGGCACAAGTATTTATGGGTGATGTGGGTGCGTTGGCATTAGGTGCAGCATTAGGCACTATCGCCGTCGTCGTAAGGCAAGAATTAGTGTTATTTATTATGGGTGGTGTATTTGTAATGGAAGCCCTGTCGGTTATTTTGCAAGTGGGTTCATACAAAATGACAGGCAAACGAATTTTTAGAATGGCACCGATACATCATCATTTTGAATTAAAAGGTTGGGCAGAACCGAAAGTGATTGTCCGTTTTTGGATTATTACTATTGTGTTGGTTTTGGTCGGTTTAGCAACATTGAAAGTACGTTAGAAATTAATTGGGAATTTGAATTAAAGATAATGAGCGCACAACAAACACAAACAGTAGAGAAAGTAATCGTCGGTTTAGGAACGACGGGCTTGTCTGTTGCGCGCTTTTTACAAGACCAAAACATTGAGTTTGGGGTGGTGGATAGTCGTGAGAATCCGCCGAACGCAGATGATTTAAAACGTGATTACGCAAATGCGCCTTATCATTTTGGTGATTTTGATACAGCGCTATTAACCAGCGCAAAACAACTTATTGTGAATCCGGGAATTGCGGTTGCAACACCCGCAATTCAGCAAGCAAAACAAAATGGTGCAGAAGTATTAGGTGATGTTGAATTGTTTGCCCGTGAGATAGCACGTGATACGGATCAGACAAAACCGATCATAGCGATTACCGGCTCAAACGGTAAAACAACGGTTACTACGTTATTGGATTTAATGGCGAAAGCATCCGGTGTAAATGTAGCAACCGGTGGCAATATTGGCACACCGGCTTTGGATTTATTAACAGAAGTTGAAGCGGACTTGTTTATATTAGAGCTATCTAGTTATCAGCTTGAAACAACCTCATCATTACAAACGCTAACCGCCGTTGTGCTTAATGTGTCGGAAGATCATCTGGATCGTTATGACAATGATATTGAAAAATACGCACAGGCAAAATCAACTATTTATAAACAGTGTAAACATATTGTGTGTAACCGTGATGATGCGTACTCAATGCGCTTTGCAAAACAAGCAACTGATTACCAATCACTCACAACATTCGGTTTAGATGCACCGCAGGGTGACAATTATGGTGTTGTTATAAAGAACGGTGTTGTTATAAAGAACGGTGTTGTTACTAAGAACGGTGTTGTTACTAAGAACGGTGTTGAGTGGCTAGTAAAAGGTGAAACGCCTTTGATGTTAGCGAGTGATATAAAAATGCCGGGCAGACATAATCTTGCTAACGCACTTGCAGCACTTGCGCTTGGTGACGTGGCAGAGTTGAAACTATCTGCAATGATAACAGTATTAACAGAATATGCAGGCATGGAACATCGCACCCAGTGGGTAAGAATATTGGATGGGGTGAATTGGTATAACGATTCAAAGGGAACTAACGTAGGGGCAACACTTGCCGCACTTTCTGGTTTGTCTGGTAAAACCGTGTTAATTGCGGGTGGACAAGGCAAGGGTGCGGATTTTTTACCGCTACAAGACGTTATCCAAAACAAAGCACGTGCGGTTGTTTTAATGGGTGAAGACGCTCAAGAAATTGCAAAAGTTGTAAATAATGATATTAAATTGGTGTTTGTAAATAACATGCAAGAAGCAGTCCTAGAAGCACAGCAGTTAGCGGAAAGTGATCATCACGATAATGTGTTGTTATCACCCGCCTGTGCCAGTTTCGATATGTTTAGTAATTACCAAAAACGTGGTCAAGTATTCATGGATGCCGTGCATAATTTAAAGCGTTCAGTAGGAGGGAAATCATGATTAAAAAGCTATGTGAAGATTTTCAACCTGAATGGCAACGTTATGTTGATCGCGGTTTATTGGTTTGTTCTATTGTTCTGATCGGTTTAGGGCTGGTGGTTATGATGTCTGCCTCTATTGCCGTTGCAGAAAAAAACTATGGAAATATTTATCATTTTTTTAATCGCCAATTAGTTTTTGTATTTATTGGTTTGCTAGCAGCTTATGTTGTTTACCACATAAAAACCGCCTTTTGGCATGAGTTTGGTGCGAAATTATTGCCTGTTGTATTGTTGTTGTTGGTTGCCGTTTTAATACCGGGGATAGGTAAAGAAGTGAACGGTAGTTACCGTTGGATTAGTTTAGGCCCGATTTCGTTACAAGTAGCAGAAATGGCAAAACTCATTATGATTATGTACATGGCAGGTTATTTGGTTCGCCACGGCAACGCGTTATCGCATACCAATTTATGGAGACCGTTATTGGTTCCGTTGGTGGTCTTAGGTGTCATCAGTACACTGCTTATGTTGCAGCCAGATTTTGGTTCGGTGGTGGTAATGACGGCGACAGGGCTTGCCTTATTATTCCTTGGTGGCGTTAAATTATCGCGGCTCGCACTGTTAGGGGTTGTGGCGATTGGTATGATGATTCCGCTAGTAATGATGGGTTATCGTGGCGCGCGCGTCACTGCATTTCTTGATCCTTGGGCGCATGCGTCGGGTAAAGCATATCAAACCGTGCATGCATTAATGGCGGTAGGTGATGGTGGTTGGTTCGGTGCTGGTTTGGGTGCGAGTGTACAAAAACTATTTTATTTACCCGAAGCGCATAACGATTTTATCTTTGCTGTTCTGGCAGAAGAGTTTGGTTTTGTGGGTATCGTCGTTGTTTTATTTTTATACGCTTGGTTAGTACAACGTGCGTTTGTGATTGGCTTCCGTGCGGATAGAGCAAAATTACATTACGCGGGTTATTTAGCCTACGGGATTGGTTTTTGGATTGGTTTTCAAGTGCTATTCCACATCGGCGTGAATCTTGCGCTATTGCCACCTAAAGGATTAACCCTGCCACTGATTAGTTATGGTGGCAGTAGTTTGTTAATCACCATGATAGCACTGGCGTTATTAATGCGCGTACATCGTGATACCCAAATTGCTTTGTTTGGTGTCAGTGATAAAGAAGCGAATAGACAGATGCGTAAACAACAACAGAGGGGGGCAACGTATGCAAAATAACAGTATTAATGATAGTAGCAATAAGCGCCGCCCTATCTTGATTACAGCGGGTGGAACAGGTGGGCATGTCTACCCTGGACTTGCCGTTGCCAGAGCATTACAAGCACAGGATATTCCCGTGGTATGGATGGGAACACCGCATGGATTAGAAGCGCGGGTGATTCCAGAAGCGGGTATTGAAATGGCGTACTTATCGGTGAACGGTTTGCGTGGTAAAAGCCTTATTACGTTACTTGCTGCACCGGTTCAATTAGTAAAAGCACTGTTTCAATCTATCGTCATTATGATTAAGTATAAACCAGCTGCCGTATTAGGTATGGGGGGCTTTGTCGCAGGCCCCGGTGGTTTAGTTGCTGCCTTAATGGGTAAACCTGTTGTGATTCACGAACAAAATGCGATTCCGGGTTTAACCAATAAACTATTAAGCCGAGTCAGCAAAAAAATTCTTGAAGGTTTCCCTGGTACGTTTGCAGGTAACAAGAATGCAATCGGTATTGGTAACCCAGTACGTCAAGATATTGCAGGTTTGGAACATCCGGTGACGCGTTTGGGTGATCGCTGGGGTCATGTTCATGTATTGATATTTGGTGGCAGTTTAGGTGCGCAAGCATTGAATGAAGTTGTGCCAATGGCATTGGGTGAACTTCCTGTTGATAAGCGTCCTGAAGTACGCCATCAAGCGGGTAAGAATAAAGATAAAAGTACATCTGAGCTTTATGAAAAAATGGGTGTTAAAGCAGATATTACGCCTTTTATTGAAGATATGGCAGAAGCGTATGAATGGGCTGATTTAGTGATTTGTCGTTCAGGTGCGCTAACCGTTGCAGAATTAGCGGCGGCGGGTTTGGCATCCATCGTCGTTCCTTATCCTTTTGCAGTGGATGATCATCAAACAGCCAATGCAAAATATTTAAGTGATGCAGGTGCAGCAATTTTGATGCCTCAGCAGGATATGACGCAAGCATCGTTATCGGTTGTTTTAGAAGAACTGTGCAGTGATCGTAATAAATTAATTGAAATGAGTGTGGCTGCAAGAGCGTTAGCAAAACCACAAGCAACCGATGAAGTTGCAGCAATATGTGCGGATTTAGCAGGTTACGATTATGATAAAAGTAACTTTAATACAGAGCATGTAAGGGGTGAGTTTGTAGAAGTATCGGATTCAAAATACAGTGAATATGAACAAGATGTTACTGATGCTAGTGAAAAGAATCATGGGGAAGATACAGAATTGAATAAAGTATTACGGACTCAATTAGGCTATAGCGCAAAGAAGGGGGCAGACTATGAAGCAGCCTAATGATTTAGCACGTCGTCGCATCAAGCAGATTCACTTTGTCGGTATTGGCGGTTCGGGTATGGGTGGTATTGCCGAAGTGCTTGCCAATATTGGTTATGAAATAACCGGTTCTGATTTAGCACAAAATGCGATGACAGAACGCTTAGCATCGCTCGGTGCAAAAATATTTAAAGGTCATGCCGCAAGTAATATCGAAGGCGCAAACGTAGTGGTTACATCAACCGCAGTGAGTGCCGATAACCCCGAAGTGGTTGCTGCAAAAGAGCAAAATATTCCGGTTGTACCGCGTGCTGAAATGCTCGCAGAAATCATGCGTTTTAGTAACGGTATTGCCGTGGCAGGGACGCACGGTAAAACAACCACCACCAGTTTAGTGACTAGCTTATTAGCAGAAGGCGGGCTTGATCCTACTTTTGTGATTGGCGGGCGTTTGAATAGTACCGCGAGTAATTCACGTTTAGGCACGGGTGAATACCTCGTTGCAGAAGCGGACGAAAGTGATGCCTCGTTCTTATTATTACAACCGATGATTTCGGTTGTAACCAATATTGATGCAGATCACCTTTCAACCTACAACAATGATTTTGAAGAACTCAAAGCAACCTTTGTTGAGTTTTTACATCATTTGCCTTTTTACGGCTTAGCTGTGCTGTGTGTAGATGATGAAAATGTCTGTGATATTTTGCCGGAAATCACCCGAACGATTGTGACTTACGGAATTCATTTTGATGCGGATATTCGCGCTAGAAATGTACGTTACGATGGCACACAAAGTTTCTTTACGGTTGAGCGTACAGACCAATCAACATTGGATGTTACCTTGAATATGCCGGGTGAACATAATATCCAAAATGCATTAGCGGCCGTTGCGATTGCGACCGAGCTGGGCGTGAGCGATGAAGATATTTTAAGCGGTTTGGATAAATTCCAAGGCGTGGCGCGACGTTTCCAATGTTATGGCGAGTTACAAACCCATCAAGGTTCTGTGATGTTAGTGGATGATTACGGACATCACCCCACTGAAATGGAAGCAACCATGAAAGCCGTGCGTAGCGCATGGCCAGATCGTCGCATGGTGGTGTTATTTCAACCGCATCGTTACACCCGTACCCGTGATTTATTTGAAGATTTTACACAGGTGTTATCCGATCCAGATGTGTTGGTATTAATGGATGTTTATGCCGCAAGTGAAGAACCCATTGCAGGCGCAGATGGTCGATCATTGGCACGTGCTATTCGTAACCGTGGCAATGTTGATCCACTGTTTGTGACGAATCAAGACGATATTGTGGAAGTATTACAAAACCAATTACAAGACGGCGATGTGTTATTAACACTGGGTGCAGGTAGCGTGGGCACAATTTCTGCGGCGCTTCCGGCACAATTATCACGAGGTGCGATGAGCTAATGAGTCACGGGGCTATTAACAAAAACACATCACATGGCGCATCTTTTGGCAAAGTTGCAGTGTTGATGGGTGGCTGGGCGGCAGAGCGTGATGTGTCGCTAAAAAGTGGCGATGCTGTTTTACAAGGTTTACTAGAACAAGGTGTCGATGCACATGCTGTTGATGCAGACCGTGATGTGTTAGACGTGTTACGCACAGAAAAATTTGATCGTGTCTTTAATATCTTACACGGTCGTGGTGGTGAAGATGGTGAGTTACAAGGTGCATTAGAAATATTACAAATTCCCTACACAGGCTGTGGCGTAATGGCATCAGCAATCAGTATGGATAAGTTGATGACTAAGCGCATTTGGACAGGCTCAGGTTTGCCAACCCCCGCGTTTGAGATTTTAACGCCAGCATCCGATTTTGAAAAAGTGGTCGAAAAATTAGGTTTGCCTGTGATGGTAAAACCCGCGCAAGAAGGTTCGAGCATTGGCATGAGCAAGGTCAGTGAAGCGCATCAATTAAAGGCAGCGTATGAAACAGCAGCTGTATACGATGATGTGGTATTTGCAGAACAATGGGTGATGGGACAAGAATTTACCGTGGCGATTTTAGGTGACGATGTTTTACCTGCGATTCGTCTTGAAACACAAGCTGATTTTTATGACTTTGATGCGAAATACACATCCAATGATACGCAATATCACTGTCCTTGTGGCTTGGATGAAAACGCTGAAAATGCCTTACAGGTATTATCAAAAGCGGCATTTGAAATTATTGGCGGTAGCGGTTGGGGACGTGTGGATGTGATGCAAGATAGCAATGGCACATTTTGGTTAATTGAAGTGAATACCGTTCCTGGTATGACGGATCATTCTTTAGTGCCGATGGCGGCAAAGCAACAGGGTTTAAGTTTCTCGGCTTTAACAGTTGAGATTTTAAAGACCAGCCAAACAGCGAGCGTGGGGTAATTATGGTAAAGCAACGTCAACAAAAACGTACACAGAGCCAGCCAAGTTCACAACAGCCAAGAAGGCCACAAGCAAAACGCGCCCAAGCAGTGCGTCGTAACCCTGTAAAAAAGAGTATCAGTTTTTCTGGTTTCCACTTTAATTTTCCGTGGAAAGCATTGTGGTTAAGTTTATTCATTGGTTTACCCATTGTTTTAATTGCGGGTGGTAAATACTGGATGAAAGACCCACAACACTTAACCATAAAATCAGTTGAAGTGACGGGTGATTTGAACGTTTTAAACAAAAAGTTGTTACAACCTGTGATTGAAGGTTTTGTTAAAACAAATTTGTATCTTCTCGATACCAAAGGGCTGGAGAAAGCAGTTGAAGAAAACGAATGGGTTAATTCTGCTTCTTTAACCAAAGTGTGGCCCGATAAATTAATTATAAGAATACACGAACATAAGCCTGTTGCATTTTGGGGAAAGAAAGCGATGCTAAGCCAGCAGGGCGAGATCATTAATGCCGTATTGCCAGAGAAACAAGGTCTATTACCGTTGCTTTATAGCCCAGAAAAAAAGGGCAGAAACATGGCAGCAGAGTTTTTGAAAATTCGTGATTTGATGAAAGACTTTCCTGTAAAGCTGGTTGAGTTTAAAGAAGATGCGAGAGGCTCATGGAGGATTAAATTAGAAAATGGATTGATTGTAAAAATTGGTCGTCATCAGCATGAAAAAAGAATGAAGCGTTTTATGGTCGGTTATAGAGAAAAACTAATCAGTGTTGTAGAAAAAATTCATACGGTAGATTTACGGTATACCAATGGGTTTGCGGTGAAATGGAAAAAAGGGCGGTCTGGTTAGAAGTGTATTTAGAGTACAGTTTCAACGGGGCTTAAAAATTTAAAGTTAAGTAGTAAAGAATCAAAGAAGGGGTTAATTATTATGGGTAAACCAATAAAAGAGTTAACAATGTCGGTAAGTGAAGAAGGTCATATGGTGGTTGCCTTAGATATAGGCACATCAAAAATCGTCGCTTTAATCGGTGAGGTGGGTAGTTCGGGGCAGATGGAAATTATCGGTATCGGTAAATGCCCGTCGCGCGGAATGAAAAAGGGCGTGGTGGTGAATATTGATTCGACGATTGAATCCATTCAACGTGCAGTCGAAGAAGCAGAATTAATGGCAGGCGTGAATATCAATTCGGCCTACGCAGGTATTGCGGGTAGCCATATTCAAAGCTTAAATTCGCACGGTATCGTGGCGATAAAAGATAAAGAAGTCACCGAAAGCGATTTAGAACGCGTCATGGATGCGGCACGCGCGGTTGCAATTCCTGCCGACCAACGCATTTTGCATGTGTTACCGCAAGACTATGTGATTGATCAGCAAGAAGGCATTCGTGAGCCAGTCGGCATGTCAGGCGTACGTTTAGAAGCGCGTGTGCATTTGGTAACAGGTGCGCAAAGTGCGGCACAAAATATCATCAAATGTGTGGATCGTTGCGGGCTAGATGTTGAGGATATTATTCTTGAACAAGTCGCATCAAGTTATGCGGTTTTAGAAGAGGATGAAAAAGAACTCGGTGTTTGTATGGTCGATATTGGTGGTGGCACTAGTGATATTGCGATCTATCTGAATGGCGCGATTCAACATACGGCGGTTATCCCAATCGCGGGCGATCAAGTCACTAACGATATTGCGGTTGCAGTACGCACTTCAATGGACTTTGCCGAAGATTTAAAAATTAATCATGGTTGTACTTTGCGTCAACTAGTCACGACAGATGAAATTATTGAAGTGCCCGGAATTGGCGAGCGTGAATCACGCGGTTTATCAACCCAAACATTGGCATCGGTAATCGAGCCACGTTACGAAGAGTTGTTTTCGTTGATTCAAGCGGAGCTTCGTCGCAGTGGTTTTGAAGAGAGAATTGCGGCAGGTATCGTGTTAACGGGTGGTTCGTCAAAAATTAAAGGCGCAGTAGAATTGGCAGAAGAGATATTCCACATGCCCGTGCGTATTGGTATGCCTAGAGGTATTGGCGGATTAAGTGGTGAAGTTGCAAACCCCATTCATGCAACGGGCGTTGGCTTGTTGTTATTTGGTGCGGCACAAACGGCTCATGCCGGTGGATCAACATTTTCACGCATTACAGAAGATAATTTGTGGGAAAGAATGAAGAGTTGGTTTGGCAATAACTTATAACGTTATTTGGTCAGTTTTTTAAAAATTTAGTTAGAAAAAGTTTTACGGAAAAATGTTTTAGAAGGAAGCATTTTATTTTTAGTTTTATTTTAATCACATCGAAATTAGTATATTAAAAGGAGTTTAAGGGCTATGTTTGAATTAATGGACACAGAAGTAACAAACGCAAGTATTAAAGTTATCGGAGTAGGTGGGGGCGGAGGAAACGCTGTACAAAATATGATTGACGCAGGAATTGAAGGCGTTGAATTTATTTGTGCAAATACAGATGCTCAGGCATTAGAAGGTTCTAGTGTTAAGAACTTGCTACAACTCGGTAATAGCTTAACAAAAGGTTTAGGTGCAGGCGCAAATCCAGAAGTAGGGCGCGAATCAGCACTTGAAGATCGTGAGCAAATCAAAGAAATGATCGGTACGACCGATATGCTTTTCATCACCGCAGGTATGGGTGGCGGAACCGGTACAGGTGCTGCGCCAGTGGTTGCTGAAATGGCAAAAGAAATGGGGATTTTAACAGTAGCTGTTGTTACTAAGCCTTTCCCATTCGAAGGTCCAAAGCGTATGAAAGCGGCGGAAGATGGTATTGCAGAATTAGCGAAATATGTAGATTCTATTATTACTATTCCAAACGAAAAGCTACTAACGTCACTGGGTAAAAATACGACATTGTTAGACGCTTTCAAGGCGGCGAATGATGTACTATTAGGTGCAGTACAAGGCATTGCAGAGCTAATTACTCGCCCTGGTTTAATCAATGTGGATTTCGCTGATGTACGCACAGTCATGAGCGAAATGGGCATGTCAATGATGGGTACAGGCGTTGCCAGCGGTGACGAACGTGCAACTAAAGCGGCACAAGCTGCTATCTCAAGCCCGCTGCTTGATGATATTAACCTAAAAGGCGCACGCGGTATTTTGGTTAATATGACGGCTGGTTTAGATATGGGTATCCACGAATTCGAAGAAGTGGGTGCGGCAGTGCGTGAATTTGCACATGAAGATGCAACCGTTGTAGTGGGTACGGTTATTGATCCTGAAATGAGTGATGAAATTCGTGTGACTTTAGTAGCAACAGGACTAAGTCAACAAGGTGCAGAGCTTAAAGCAGTACCAGAGCCAGTAGCAAATGATCGTTTACGTCCAGTAGAGCTTGAACAGCCAAGAGTTGCAAATGGGGGTGGTTATGCAGCCCCTGCTTATGATCAACAACCACAGAAAGCGACAGGTACGGGTGGCAGTTACTTAGATATACCTGCTTTCCTAAGAAACCAAGCGGATTAAGTGTTTATATCACTCCTACTCTTCGCCGCTCTTTGCAACTACAGCGTTGGAAATAGTCACTTACCTGCGTAAGCTCTTATTTTCCGCCTTGTATTGGCAAAGATTAGAAGCAATCTAAACACTTAATAAATAGTATTTTGTGAGGAAGAAAAACCAGAAGGTTACTTGAGATTCCCTATCTGGAATAAAACCTAAGCCACTGGTAGGATTTAGGTGAAAGTTATTGTTCATTATTGGGAGCGCTTTGCGCTCCTTTTTTT
>CAZMWD010000009.1:0-7798 GCA_964569685.1 uncultured Cocleimonas sp.
GGGAAGCTGACTAAACGGCTGAAAAGCGCTCTAATAATTCAGTTCACCATTTCAAAACAAACTGAAATGGGAAGCTGACTAAAATTGCTCTTCCTCAGTAGATCCTGTTAGTGCGGTTACTGAAGATTCTCCACCCTGAATCACCGTCGTCACATCATCAAAATATCCCGCGCCTACTTCCTGTTGGTGGGATACAAAACTATAACCTTTATTAGCGGCTGCGAATTCGGGCTCTTGTACTTTCTCAACGTAATGTTTCATGCCTTCACCTTGTGCGTAATCATAAGCAAGATCAAACATGTTGTACCACATGCTGTGTATTCCGGCTAAAGTGATGAATTGGTATTTGTAGCCCATTTCGGATATTTTTTCTTGGAATGATGCAATCTCGGAATCATTTAGATTCTTTTTCCAGTTGAAAGAAGGCGAACAGTTGTAAGCGAGTATTTGATTGGGGTTTTCTTGAATCACCGCTTCTGCAAATTCTCGTGCAAAGCCCAAATCAGGTTTGCCTGTTTCACACCAAACCAAATCAGCATAAGGCGCATAGGCAACGCCACGCGAGATGGACTGTTCTAGCCCATTTTTAACACGATAAAAACCTTCGGGGGTACGCTCGCCTGTTAAAAAAGGTGCATCGTATTTATCTACATCAGAGGTGATTAAATTAGCAGCTTCGGCATCGGTGCGTGCTAAGAGTACGGTAGGAACACCCATAACATCAGAGGCTAATCGGGCTGCTTGTAGTTTTTGTACCGCTTCTTGAGTCGGTACAAGTACCTTGCCACCCATGTGGCCGCATTTTTTAACGGCTGCGAGTTGATCTTCGAAATGCACCCCAGATGCACCTGCGCTGATCATGTTTTTCATGAGTTCGAATGCATTGAGTACACCACCGAAACCTGCTTCTGCATCGGCAACGATTGGCAAAAAGTGATCAATATATTTTTCATTGTCATGATCAATGCCACGACTCCACTGAATTTCATCGGCACGTTTAAAGGTATTGTTAATGCGCCTAACCATCGTAGGTACGGAATCGTAAGCATATAATGATTGATCAGGGTACATGGTTTCAGAAGTATTTCCATCGGCAGCGACTTGCCAACCGGATAGATAAACCGCTTCAATCCCTGCTTTGGCTTGCTGCAACGCCTGCCCAGCTGTAATAGCACCCATTGCGTTGACATAGCCTTTTTTGGAAGAACCGTTGATTAAAGCCCATAGTTTTTTAGAGCCCCGTTGTGCCAGTGTATGTTCTATTTGAATTGATCCACGTAAGCGCACTACATCTTCGGCAGAGTAGGTGCGTCTAACATTATCCCAGCGGGGATTCTCGTCCCAGTTTTTTTGTAGCGCGGCAACTTGTTGTTTATGTTTCATTTATATTCCTTTTAACAAGTGATTATTAGCTTATTTGTTTATTTATTTTTGAGTTCTTCTTTAGTGTAGTTGTAAAAAAGAGGATAAGGGGAGAAATTTTAATGTTTATATTTCCTCCGATATTTATGTAATAACGGCTCAGTATATCCATTGGGTTGTTGATCGCCTTTTAAAACTAAATCAAGTGCGACTTGATAAGCAAGAGATTCATATTTTGGCGACATGTTTGTGTAAAGAGGATCACTTTTGTTTTGTTCATCAACAATAATTGCCATGCGCTTAAATGATTCTTTAATCTGCTGTTCAGTACAAAGACTATGCATTAACCAGTTTGCCATGTGTTGGCTGGAGATTCGCAAAGTGGCACGATCTTCCATTAAGCCTATGTTGTTAATATCGGGTACTTTAGAACACCCCACGCCATGATCTATCCAACGTACCACATAGCCAAGAATTCCTTGTGCGTTATTATCAAGTTCTTGCTGGATTTCTTTAGCCGTTAGTTTTTTGTCTAATACGTTATTTGATAAGAGCGGAATGGTTAAAATATCATCCAAGCTGGCGCGAGGTCGTGTGGCTAGTCTGTCTTGTTGATCAGAAACTAGGATTTGATGATAGTGCATCGCATGAAGCGTGGCAGCGGTGGGGGAGGGTACCCACGCACAATTTGCTCCCGCTTTTAGATGATCAATTTTTTGTTCCATCATCTGTTCCATTTCATCAGGCATCGCCCACATACCTTTGCCGATTTGTGCCTTGCCTTTGAAGCCACAAGCTAAACCAATATCCACATTCCAGTCTTCATAAGCGGTAATCCACGGTTGTTTTTTGATGTCGGATTTAGGTAAAAAAGCACCCGCATGCATACTGGTGTGAATCTCATCTCCGGTACGATCTAAAAACCCAGTATTGATAAAGATGACTCTGTCTTTAGCTTCACGGATACATTCTTTTAAATTCACGGTGGTGCGGCGTTCCTCGTCCATAATACCAAGCTTTATGGTGTTTTCAGGCAGATTCAAAGCCTCTTCTACGCGAGAAAATAGTGCTACTGTAAAGGCGACTTCCTCTGGTCCGTGCATTTTTGGTTTCACAATATAGATGCTATTAGTTTTACTGTTTTTATAAGGGCTTATGTTATGAATATCATAAAGTGCAATCAACGATGTGATCATCGCATCAAGAATACCTTCGGGGATTTCTTCATTATTACTGTCTGAATAAAGAACCGCATCACTCGTCATCAAATGACCGACATTACGAATGAGCAATAAACTGCGCCCGGATAACTTAAGTTCAGACCCATTGGATGTTTGGTAAATTCTATCAGGGTTCAGTTTGCGAGTAATTCTTTTACTCTTCTTTTCAAACGTTTCAGACAAATCACCACGCATTAAGCCTAACCAGTTTCGGTACACGTCTACTTTGTCTTCAGCATCGACTGCCGTCACCGAGTCTTCACAATCTTGAATGGTGGTAATAGCCGACTCCATGACAATATTTTTGATGCTAGCAGGGTGTAATTGACCAATGGGGTGCTTGGAATCTATTTGAAGTTCTAGGTGCAGATTATTATTTTTGAAGAGTAAAACTAATTGGTTATTAGATTGTTGATAGCCAAAAAACTGTGAAGGTTTAGCAAGCTCACCTGTTCTTCCATTTGAAAGTTGAATGTGTAATTGATTATTTTCATCTAAATTATAAGCAATAACATGGCGATGTGATTTACCTTGATTAAGTGGAATTGCCTCATCTAAAAATGATGTTGCTTTTTCAATGACGTTTAATGCCCTGCTTTTATTAAACCCAGATGTTTTATTGTTTTTATCTTCTGCAATAACATCACTGCCGTACAAGGCATCGTACAAACTTCCCCAGCGCGCATTGCTTGCATTTAGGGCGAAACGGGCGTTATTAACAGGAACGACCAGTTGAGGACCTGCAATCAGAGAAATTTCTTCATCTACATTGTTAGTGGGAATTTTAAAATCATCCCCTTCTTTAATCAAGTAACCAATCCCATAAAGGAAGGTTTTGTATTTTTCTAAATTTATAACACGATTTTCAAGATGCCAAGCATCAATTTGTTTTTGTAAAAAATCACGTTTTTGTAAAAGTGCTTTATTTTTAGGTGAAAGATCGCGCGCAATTTCTTCTAAATCTTTCCAAAATCCATCGGCAGTAATACCTGAAACAAGGGCAATGTTCGGTAAAATATCGTTACATACTAGATTGTAAAGAGACTTGGCAATTTTTAATCCGCCGACTGCAACCGTTTTGCCCATGTAATTACCACCTTAAATAAAATGCATATTCTGAATATAGTTCAATCGCGAGGTTTTTTTGTATTTATTAGACCAAAAAAGAAAGGTGTCCAGCGAGTAAAATTTAGAATTCTAATAGGTCGTTAGATTAGAAACCATTGGTATAGATAATATTTATATGAAAATGATTTTTTTAGCTGTTGAAAGCATGCTTTTAACATTTAATTTAGATTAATTTACTCAACTCTGTTTAACATAAGTTAAGAAAATATTATTTATTAAAAGTCAAAAATTAAACACTTATGCCTATCTGTTGTTTATCCGCAACATCCTATTATTTATCATAAAGATAGACTCATTAACTCTTGAGAAGACTATTCAGTTATTCGTATAAGTACCTTGATTATTATGAGTTAATTATTGGTGAACAATTACTTTTTTTTATCTATTAGCAGCACTGAAAAACAACAGTCATCAATAAAAATTATGGACTATCATATAGAATTTAGTTATGATTATGTTACGAACTGATTGATGTGTATCACAAAATACACGGCTATACATTTGGGATAAATGATTGGGTCTTGAGTTTGTAAGTAAGTAAGGGAAATAATAAATCTAAATAAAAGGGCGCAAAATGAAAGATCAAATCAAACAGGTTTTTGGGTTGGCTGTGGTTTTAAGTTGTAGTGGCGTATCAGCAAATACACTGCAAGCAGTTCAAAATAAAGCAAACCATTCATCAAATAATATATCCAACAATGTATTGAGTCAGGCACAAGAAATTGTGTTACTGGATACTACTATTGAAGGTTATCAAGATTTGATTTCTGATATTCGGGCTTCAAGTCGTCATCGAAATATTCACGTTATAAAAGTGAATACAAAAGACAAGCCACTTGAAAAAATGGCGAGTATTTTAAAAGAATACCAAAATATTGATGCTATTCATTTATTTAGTCATGGAGTATCCGGTGGTTTAAAGTTTGGCAATAAAATCATCAGTGAAAATACAATGAGACAAAACGCGAAGCAATTTTCTGCTTGGGGTGGCTCATTAAAAGAAGATGGCAAAATATTATTATACGGTTGTAATGTTTCCAAAGGCGACAACGGTAAACAGTTTATAAAAACGTTAGCAACGCTGACAGGTGCTGATGTACATGCAAGTAATAACACAACGGGAATTCCAAAAATAAACCAAGATTGGGTTTTGGAAGACTCAACTGGCGGGAAAACGTATGCATCATTGATAAAAAACTCAGTGAATAATAAGTTTACGACGAGTTTGGAAATATTTGATAACAGTGCTTTTCTATTTGCAGAAAATGTTGTTGCAGGTATTGCACCCGATGGAGTATTTGGTTCTAGGGTAGGTGCTCCACCGAGTGATGGAGGAATAACCAATAGATTCGAAGAGGATATTATTGGTTATAGCTCGTCTCCGTTACGGAATAATTTTGATGAAAGTGGCGGCTACGATGGCGACTTTTTTATGCCCGGTACGCCTGAAGAAGGCTGGGCAATTAGGGTGAATGGCACCGATTATAATAATAATAGAGCCTTTCAAACGCGTGTTGATATCCCAGGTTCTCTTTTAAATTTCAAAAAAAATGATCGGTTTTCTTCAGTTGATTGGCTCGGTGGGATTGATGGCTTAGATATAAAACAGACATATAGAACCTATAATCTTGGTTTGGCAATTATTATCGATGTAACACTGAAGAATAATACCGCACTCAAAATGGATAATGTTTATTATATGCGAACGGTAGATCCAGATAATAATAATGATAATAAAAATGTAGCACATAAGACGAGTAGTAGTGTAACCACTAACGAAATCGTTAGTCAGGGTGAGAGTGGCGTGGGTGCTACGGTATCAGCAAGCCAACAAAGAGCGGGTCGTCAAGGTAACTCATTAGTTACCCTTACAGGTTATGCCGATAATGCGCGTGTTTCATATAACACTAAAAGTATGGATGACGGTGGACAAACAAGAAGTCCTGTTGATGTATATAACGGGACAGGTAGTCAAACAAATATAGGCAAACAAGAAATTGATTCACCTATATCACTTGCTTTTAAATTCGATGAAATACTACCCGGTGAAGAGGTAAGGTTCACGTGGTCCTATGGACTTGCAGATATAGCTTTCCCTAAAATAAAATTAGATGTAGAAGGACCTTTTAAACAGGTGTATTTACTAGGAACAGAAGGGCTTCCAATCGCAGGCAACAATATTTCAATAGAAGGTTCTGGTGTAGATCAGCTTACCAGTATGAAAATAAAAATTAGCAATCCTATGCCGGGTGATCAACTACGGATGCCAGACTCATTACCAGCCGGAATTAGTATAGATATTGAAGAAAATAATGATGATTTTGAAATAAGTGTAGAAGGTGTGGCAAGCAAGGAAAATTACATTAGATTTCTTCAGTCAATACGTTTTGATAACCAAGATTTAACAGCATCGTTAGCAACAAGAGACGTTATAGTCATGGTTTTTGATCAAGAATATAACCCAAGTAATGGTATTGAAAGTCAGGTTTTTGTTACGGTTCCACTGGAAATTGATAAGCCTATTGCAGGCGATGATTTTCTAAATAAAGAAGAGGCAACGTTAAATCTGCCTATTAAAGGTACGGCTGCCCCAGCTTCTGATTTAACACTCACCTTAACTGATTCAAAGGCGAATACAGTGATTGAGACGGTCTCACCAAGTTCTGATGGGCGTTGGGAAATTGATATTAGCCCTGAAAATATTGCTAGGCTTGCTGATGGTGTGATAGCGGTTGATGCAAGTACAAAAGATCAATTTGATCATATAACCGAGGGTGATGCTGAATTTACCAAAGATACTAAAATAGTATTGATTATTAGTAACCCAGATACTGAAACAACAATAACGGCTAACGAATTTGTGGTCGATGGGGAGGCTGATCCTGATTCTGAGGTTGTCGTTACTCTGCCTAGTGGTAAAGAATATATAACAACAGCAGACCCACAGGGAAAATGGTCAATCACAGTTGATTCTTTTAAAGAAGACTTTAATAAGGTATTTGAAGTAAAAATTAAAGCCACTGATCCTGCTAATAATACGGTGGAGAGTACTTTGAACCTAAAGACACCTCCTCATCCTGTGGATTTTACCGATTTAGATGAAGATGCAAATGGTGTTACTCAGTCTACAAGCCCTGTAATTTCAGGTACAAGCCTCGCTGATACTAAAATTACAGTGATCGTCTCAACGCCAAAAGGAGATGAATTATGTAGTACGACGACGAGTGACTCCGGTCGATGGAGTTGTAAATTACCCATTCTGGAGTCCGGAGGGCCCTACCCAATCAAAGTTGAATCGGAAGCTTCAAGCGGAAATATTGCGATTGCAAATGAAGAAATAACGGTCGCTGATCTTGAAGTGGAGATCACCGAACCTGTCTTTAATGCACTTATTTCACCGAACAATCCATTAGTGTTTGGTGTCAGTGACCCTGGTGCCATCGTTGTGGTGACCACTCGCGGTGATAAAACGTGTACTGTTACTGCTGATAGTTCGGGTCGTTGGTCTTGTAACCTTCCTAACCTTGATAAAGGAGAGGAGTATGTGTTTACAGCGACTGCAACAGATGAAGCAGATAATGAAGCAACGGATACAACGAATGTTACGACGAGTAACTTACCACTCACTGTTTTGTCACCCGCCTTTGGTGCATTGTTAGATAATGATTCACCCATTATTACCGGAAAGACAGATCCAGGTGTCGAAATAACAGTAACAACGGCGTTTGAAAAAGTGTGTAAAACGCAAGCGGATGCAAAGGGTGACTGGGCTTGTCCACTTGAGAGAATGCCCGTTGGAGGACCTCACGAACTACGAATAGATGCCGTTGATAATACTCGAAAAATTAATTCTTCTATACCTTGGAGAGTATCGATTGCAGATGTACCCCTTTCAGTAACATCACCAACCTTTAATGGCTTAGCACAAGATAATACGCCAATTATTATCGGTAACAGCGACCCAGAAGCTGAAATAACGGTAACCACCGAATTTGGAAAGGTGTGCAAGACCACCGCAGATGCAAAGGGTGATTGGGCTTGCCCACTTGAGAGTATGCCAATTGGTGGACCATACGATTTAACGATTG
>CAZMWD010000009.1:7898-17526 GCA_964569685.1 uncultured Cocleimonas sp.
CTTTTATCAAGCCTATTTATTTCAGCTTGTTCGACGACACCTACAATTGCTTATGAGGATAATGCCAAATCGAATGCCTCGACTAAAGCGTGGTATATCGGCGGTGATGTAGGGTTAAGTACAATGGATCCTGATGTCAATGATACCAACTGGGTAACAGAAGATAAAAATGATATTTCAAAGAAAGTGTATATTGGAAAAGATCTCAATAAACAATTTGGAATAGAAGCTTTTTGGACTGATTTAGGTAGTGCCGGTATGAAGTCTAATTCTGGCAGAACAGGAGAAATTAACTATAAAGGCTATGGCGCCAATATGATTTATAACTCCGCTTATAAGGTGGGTAGTTTTCGACCCTTTGCAAAGCTGGGTGTTGCAAAATTGAAAACAACGGATAAAAACCAAGTGACGAGCAAGCAACTTAATAAAACCTCAGTGGTTGCAGGAGTAGGGCTTGAATATGAAATAAGTAATAATCTAAATATACGTGCAGAATATAACCATTATGATAAAGATATTAATAATATCGGTGTGGGTTTAAATTGGAGCCCTAACTATCGTATTCATGGTGCTTCACCTATTAAGCCAAAACCAAGGCCAGTTAAACCAAAAATAGTGTATGTACCGAAAAAAGTTTATGTGACAAAACCAGCGGTTAAACCAAAGCCCGTGGTTAAACCGAAAGTGGTTTATGTGTCTAAAAAAGTGTTTGTAACAAAACCTGCACCTAAACCTAGGTATAGAGTGCTACATAGAAACTTATCGGGTGGCTCACACTTTGCTACAGGTAGTTCTAGCTTAAATTATAATGGAGAAAATGCATTGAATAGACTGGTTAATGATATTAAAAACCAACGAATTTCGATTAACTCAATTAGTGTTGTTGGTCATACCGATAATGTGGGCACACGACAGGCGAATCAAATTTTGTCGATGAATCGTGCCAATACCGTTGCTAATTATTTAGCATCCCGTGGTTTAAAAAGAAATATGATCCAAGCGCATGGCAGAGGAGAATCTCAACCTATCGCGGATAATAAAAGTAGTTTTGGTAAGGCTAAAAATCGTCGCGTTGAAATAATAATTAACGGTACGAGTAGAGAAGTTGTTCGCATTCAGTAGAAGAAGGTTGTTAGCGTTTGTAAGAAGTAAGTAAGGAGGTAGTGTTGGGGACAAACTGATCGTTTTGGTCAGTGAGTCCCTTTTTTATTCAAGTTACAGGATTATTTAATAACTGAGACCTCAGCATAACTCAGATGACGAGTAACGGCTAAAGCTCTAATAATCAAGTTATCCGTTTTAAAACGACAAAACGGTAAGCTTGCTAAAAAATGGCTAAAATTTTCCTGCTTTTCGTTGTGAATCTTGCCAATAGCCCGCTCACTAAAGTATAAACTCTGCAAGCAGTCGCTAAATTAGCTGTAATTCACGCCTCAATCAGAAAGATTTTATCTCATTTTTCTTTCGCCACTGAATTATGCTGAGGTCTCAATCTATTGGCTGTGCTATTTGATTTTTTATTTACGATAGAATGTTGTCCTACTTTAGCCAATCCAAAGTGTGGCATATTATTATAAACACTCTCATGACAGCCTTCGTCTAAATATATCTCTCTAGCGCATTGGGTGATTTTATCCTTCATGTTAACTAATGGCAGAGGTGAGTCAAGTTTACTTGTGTTAAAGTTTTTAAAAAATGTGAAAAAACACACGGTTTTATTGTGAATATTAAAATATCCTCTTGTTTCTACTACACTTATAGAAATGAATGACCTAGGAGGATTCATTTATGGAATACTGCAATCGAACATTGGAGTTTTTAGGTAAAAACTACCACCCCTTTACACATTTTACTAAAGATATGCTGAATAACGCCAAAGGAGGCTTACGCATATTTGAGGTACGTGCAGGTGAGTCTTTATCTTTACAGGCGAATAGCAGTGAAGACACTATTTATGTAACGGAAGGGAGCGCCAATATCACTTTTAGCAATGGCGAAAAATCACAATTCACAGTGGATTCGGCGAGTAAGCAAGCGGTTAGTTTTTCCATGAATCAGTCACCAGTGATGATTACTACGGATGTAAATACAACTTTCTGCCATGCGAATAGTACTTTAGTGAATGATTTTCTTTCTCTACAGGAAATTTCAAACGATGCAGATGTTGAAAATAAAGATGATTTTATGAATCGTTTAATGTTTTTGAAATCAACCCGTGCTTTTCAATTACTACCTTTGAATGTCGTTGAAGATGCTGCTTACCGATGCGAAGAAATGAATGTGGAAGCAGGGGCTGAAGTGATTAGACAAGATATGAAAGCGGATAATTTTTATATTATATTAGAAGGTAAAGCAGAGGTCTGGCGTGAAGAAATGGAAGATGATGAACCTCAAATGGTTGCACTACTTGGCGATGGTGATGCGTTTGGTGAAGAGGCATTAATTATGGGTGGTGCTCGAAATGCGACAGTAAAAATGACAAGTGATGGTCGTTTACTTCAGTTAGCAAAATCAGATTTCGAAGAATTAGTGTCTGCTCCTTCGTTGCGTTCGGTTACTGCTGAAGTGGCTAAAGCGATGTTGAGTGAAGGGGCGCAGATTATTGATGTGCGTTATGAAGAGGAATACGAAGAAAGCTTCATTCCAGGTTCTGTGTTGATGCCGTTACCAGAATTACGTTCACATATTCCAGACTTAGATAATGATAAAGAATATTTAATTCTGTGTGCGGCTGGAGTACGTGCGGCGGTAGCAACGTTATTACTACGCCAGCAAAAAATTAAGGCAACATTTATAGAAGGTGGAATCAAGCATTGGCCTTACAATACTTCGGAACAGATAGATCTCGAATTAATATTATTTGATTTTTGTCCGTTCGCACAACGTGGTGTTATTTCGCTTCAACAAAACCAGATTCCACATAAATTAACCTATCTTGATCCTGATAATCTACCCGATTGGTTTGCGGATGTTTCACCTTTTGGCAAAGTCCCTATTTTACGTGTTAATGGTAAAACTACGATTTTTGAATCATCGGTGATTAATGAACTCGTCGCGCAACTATCTGTATCCGAAATGTTACCAGCAGATCCTGTGGAATGTAGTTTGTGTCGTAGTTGGATTGAATTTGGTTCTACTTTGTTAGGGCAACTGACTGGAATACTCGGTGTTAAAGATGAGGAAGAATTTAATAATGCACGTAATGAATTCTTAATTAACCTGCAACGTTTGGAAGAACAGATGGATGGACGTGGTCCTTATTTTACCGGAGATAGTTTTTCATTAGTGGATTCAACCTATGCACCGTTGTTTATGCGAATGCAGTACTTAAATCGTCATTTACCGCTCTATAACGTAGAGGAATATCCACGTATTAGCACTTGGGCGACAAAATTACTGGATTTAGATGCGGTTAAAACCTCAACGCCAAAAGTATTTGATGATATTTATGCTGCCTTTATTCAGCGTCGTGGAGGGGAGGATGGGTTTGTAGGTAAGGAATGTGAGGTTGTTTGATTGTTTGTTACAACGTTAAATATCTAAATAAATGAGAGAACCACTATAGTTCAAGCAAACGACTATTCATTTCAATAAATTCACGAATGAAGTCAGCAGGTCGCGCGCTACTAAAGGGACCTCTGATCAAGTCCCATAAAATTATGTAAGCTTCTAAGGCATCATACCCAAGGCGCGCTTCGCAGGAAATGGTTATTCCCTTTACAAGAAGTGCAACACAGGAGATGATGCCTTAGAAGCTTACCCTGCGGGGCTTAGCCAAGTTCCCAATTTCTTCGTTATTTGTTTTTACCATAGAATAACTATGCGAAAAACAAATGCCTCGAGCTTGGAAACTTGGCGTTGCCAGAATTTATGGGACTTAATCAGAGGTACCTTTAGCGTTCAACCTCTTTTCCTTCTTCAAATAAGATAATGGTTGGAAAGCCTCGTACTTTATATTGACCCGCGAGTTTCATGTTATCGCCTTCATCGACTTCTAATTTTGCGAGTAATACATTGCCTTCATATTCATGTACGACTTCTTTTAAAATAGGGGCGATAAACAGGCAAGGGCTACACCATTCTGCCCAGAAATCAACAAGTACGGGTTTATTATGGAGAACCTGATTAAGTCGATTAGAATTTAGCGCAGAAAAAGCTGTCGCTATTTTTCACGAAGTGAGACGTAATAGTCACTCTATTGCGCCGATCTTCGTGGAAAATAGCGGCAGTTTTAGCAAGCTAAAAATAATTGGACTTGATCAGGATCTCCTTAAGGGAGGTATCAAGCACTTTTTGTTGAAATTCATCGAAGTCGATATCAATGATAGTGGGATCAATGGTCATTGGTGTTTATCGTCCACTAAAAAGTAATTTCAGGCTATAAATTAGAAACAGCACAAAAGCAACTAAGCTCCATTCTGCAATGCTTAAACCGATGAAACGGTAGGCAACTTCGGCACATTCGCCAGAGCCTTGAAATACTTTTTGTACGACTTCGCTGGCGGGCAGGTTATTCATCCAAAATTCAAGACCAGGACCACATTCGGGTACTTTATCTTTTGGCATGTGTTGTAGCCAGGTGTGTCTACCAGCGACCAACAGCCCGGTAGCAGATACTAAAGTTAATAGTAAGCCATAGATGCGTCGCCCCCAACGAGAAGGGTTATGTAGAAAACCAATAAAGAATATCGCTGCCAATGCCATCACCACTACACGTTGAACAATACAGAGCGGGCAGGGCTCAAGTTCCATCACGTATTGCATAAAGAACGCCAGCGCAATCATTAGAACAGTGATGATAAAACCGATAAAAAGCGCGAGGCGTATGGGTTTATTTGTGGTGTCTGAAGATGTTTTAGAAAGGATCATATTAAATCTTATTTTGTTATTAGGGTTTTGCGTTTGTCATTGTGATTGCGGTATTAATGGCCGCGATTAAACTGCCTGTTTGTGCTTTACCACTGCCTGCCAGATCAAGCGCTGTACCGTGATCAACCGAGGTACGAATAATAGGTAGTCCAAGCGTAATATTAATACCATGACCAAAACCTACGTGTTTTAAAACAGGTAAACCTTGATCGTGATACATGGCGAGTACGGCATCAGCGGTATTGAGATATTTGGGAGTGAATAAGGTATCGGCAGGCAGTGGTCCACTCAGGTTCATGCCTGCTTTCTTAAATTCATTGATGACAGGGGTGATGGTTTCAATTTCTTCCATGCCCATATGACCATCTTCACCGGCATGTGGATTTAGTCCACACACTAAAATATGCGGTTGATCAATTCCAAATTTTTCGCGTAAATCATGATGTAGCACATTAATGACTTGTTTCAGCGATGCTTTTGTAATGGCAGAACTGACATCTTTTAAGGGTAGGTGCGTGGTAGCAAGTGATACACGTAAATCGCTATGTAAGCTCATGCTATTGCTTGAATCTGCCGCTAACATCATTACGGGTAGGGGGGCTTTGGTTAATTCGGCAAGAAATTCAGTGTGACCCGTAAATGGTATACCCGCATCATTTATAATACCTTTGTGTAATGGCGCAGTGACCATTGCATCGAATTCTTTATCAATACAGCCTTGAGTCGCGCGCGTTAATGTTTCTAATACATAGGGTGAATTATGTTTGTTTAATTCTCCTGCGACAACGTCTTCTGCGCATTCTATGGCGATAATTGTCAATTGACTTTGTTTGTTGATAGTGGGCTTATTTTGTTGATTGTAATCAATCAGCGTTAGTGGTAACCCGAGTGTTTGTGCGCGTTGCATTATCACTTTAGGGTCTGCCACAATCACTAGTTCAGCGTTAAAACGTCTGTTTTCTTGCGCAAGCTGAATCAGTAAATCAGGTCCAATACCGGCAGGTTCACCTGGGGTGACTGCAAAACGAGGGATGTTATTCATCATTTTTACAATCGGTATTCGATAAAGGCGTTATCGCGTAGACCCTGTAACCAACTAGTGTATTTTTCCGATTGTTTTTTCTTGCTAATTAGCGTTTGAGCCTGCGCTTTTAATGCATCACGGGTTTGATCACTTGTGGTTCTTTCTAATACTTGGATTAGATGCCAACCAAATTTTGTTTGCACCGGCTGGCTTAAGTTTTTTATGGATAATGTTTTAACTGCGTTAGCGAAAGGGGGTACAAATACACTCGGGTCTACCGTACCTAAATCACCGCCTTTTAACGCACTGCCTTTATCAGCAGAATGTTTTTTTGCAAGTACCTCAAATTTTTCACCGGCGAGTATTTTTTGGCGAAGTTGTAGGATTTTTACGCGTGCTTGTGGGTTATCCGCACTAATCAAAATATGCCTGACGTGCGCCTGTTGGGTGATTTTTCGCTGCCCGCCTTTTTTCTCGATAATTTTAAGGATATGAAAGCCCTTGGTATCTCTGACTAAAGGCGATATTTCCCCTGTTTGCATTAAACTTAATGCGCGTGCGTAAGCAGGAGTGAGTTGCTCTGCACTTTGCCAGCCTAAATCTTTGCCAGAGACATTGTATTTTTTGAGTATTTTAGCATTAAGAAATTCAGGCTTACCCAATAGTTGTTTGCGCAACTGATGGGCTTTTTTGCGTGTAGCATTAAAACGCGCCACTGAAATACCATTGGGAGCAGATATAAGTATTTTTTGAAGGTGGTATTGCACATCTTTGTTTAATCGCTGGCTTTCTGATTTGATGAGATTATCGACTTCTTGTTCTGAAATAGTATTGCGTCTTGATTTTTGGCGTTGTCGAAGGGTCTCAATTTGTATTTTTTCACGCACTTTCTCTCTGAACTGTTTGTAATCCATGCCTTCTTTGATTAAGGCGATACGGAACTGTTCAAGGCTTAATTTATTTTGTGCGGCAATACTGAGCATAGCTTCATTGACTCTGGTATCGTCAATTTTAATTCCCATTTGCTTTGCTTTTTGTACTTGTAAACGATTAAGAATGACATGATCAAGTGCCTCCTTAATCATCTCTTTTGATGCTGATTGTTGTTTGGTAGTTTGCTTTATAACAGAGCGTACTTCGCTGAGCATGACCACATCATTATTCACCACGGCAACGATGCGATCGAGTGGAACGCCATCTGCAAATACACTGCTTGAAATAAGGGCAGTTGTAAAAAGAGTTATTGTAAACATCAACAAATTCAATAAACTATTTTTTAAGCTAGTTAGCTGTTTAAAAATCATCATATCCATATATCTTCTCTTGTAACTGACGGCGTGCAGCGCTACCTATGTTTCCTAACCCTTTTAATTCAAATTCTAAAAAAACAGGGTGGTCGTATGTTTCGTTATCTGATGACAGGTAACGTTTCGTTACCAGTCGTGTTTTCCAACAACAATCTTGATATTCTACACCAGCCAGTGTTTCTAAATTGCGGTCTTTTTTCAAATCGTGATCAAAACTTCCTACCAGCGACCATTTATTATTGATCGGAACGGATGCGGAGCCACTGAGCTGTTCTAATTCACTATCCAACTTATGAAAACTTAAATTAGCAATGCGTTTCTTTTTATCTTGATAGTTTAAACGGAACTCGCTCCGTGACGGTCTGTTTTTTTCGGGATTGATTAAAGCAATAGCCGTTGCCTTAAAGTTTTCGTTTAATTTTCCGCTCAGTTCTAGCACTAGTTCAGAGCGTCTACCGGTTTGAATAGTTCCCCCGGGTAGAGTAACTTTTCTATTGGAGAAGTTGAAAATTTGCCCGATACTGGCTTTAAAAAGTTCATTACCCGTTTGTCTATCTTGAATACGCGAAGTAACAGCAAAGGTGAGTTGATTGGTATCTGCAATACGGTCTTTTCCTGTGAAACGATTTTCGGCAAAGAGTTGATTGGTTGCAGAAAAATCCGTTTGGGCAGTATCAAAAATAGGTAAGTTTGATTGATCTTTAAAAGGCGTATAGGTATAAAATAATCGTGGCTCTAAGGTTTGCGTGTAACGTTTTCCACTGAAAGGGTGGTTAAATTCTCGATCAAAAAACAGACCGCTATCTAAGGTAAGGGTGGGTAAGGTACGACTTAAAAAGCTTTCTTCAGTAGCAGTATTATTGTTACTACTATTGTTACTGCTGTTAGCATTTAAGTTGTAAAGGGTGTGGTTGATTCCAATGGAAGGTTTAAAATACCACGCATCGTTTCCCCATTTTTTTGAAGCGTGAAAGCCTACATCAATCCGGTTTCCTGTTGTGGAATTATCTTTTTCAAAATAGGTTGATTCAGAGTCTATGCGTATATTAAGTTGTTTGGGTGATGCTTCTGGTTGATAACGTAGTTTAAGTTCGGGTAACTTGGAATAGGGAATATTTTCGTTATCAAGCAGATCCAGTACTTGATAATCTTCGATGGCCGCGCTTATAAACCAAGGGCTATTATTATGTACAATTTCCAAACGCCGTTCTAATGAAGAGATAGAACTGGTTTCTAAAGACTCATTCTTCGAATCAAAATATTGTGTATCGGAAACCCCTTCTGCTCGTAGATTAATATTGGTTTTATCGCTTAATGCTGTGTGGTGTTGTATATTAAAATAACTCCGTCGTTTATCATCAAACGATTGGTCTTCCGGAAGAACTTCGTATTCTAATAAGCCTTTATGCTTATTCGTGAGATAGCGAAATTCAGTATTGAGTTGAATGCCACGATTAGAAAAAGTGGATAAGGCGAGCGTTGCATCATAATTAGGTGCAAGGTTTAAATAATAGGGAATTCTTATGCCTGTTCCCGATTGAAGGCGCATACTGGGCATTAAAAAACCAGATAAACGTTGATTGTTTAGCGGAAAACTAAACCAAGGGTAATAAGCCACAGGTACACCACCAATATTAAATTTAACGCCTTTTGCTGTACCAATTTGGGTTTTATTATTTAACTTTATTTCCGAAGATGAAATATTCCAGCTATTAAGATGTGCGGGGCAGGTGCTGAAACTGGCATCGCTGAGTGTTAAATTATCTTTATCGTGTTGTTTAATTTGACTGCTTTTACCGTTGGCACCTTCTTTGCCTACTTCGTATGTAGCTTGATCAATCGTACCGGATTGTGTTTTAAGGTTGTATTGAATACGGGTGCTATTCAATTTTAAGTTGGGTGCAGATAATTTAACATGACCACGCGCGTCAACATTATCATTTTTACGGTTATAGCGTGCGCTATCGGCATTAAAAACCGTTTGGTTTTTCTGAATAATGACATTGCCCTGTAAATCAGATGCACCGTGCCTACGAATGACTCCGGTATCTGCTTCTAAATAGACCGCATCAGGATAAGGTTGGTGGGTAATAACGGCGGTATTGTGATTAATTGTTTTATTAAACGTTTGATTGTTTAGTTGACGAGGGCTTGGTGTAGCCTTGCATGCTCCCCAAGCGTCTTTCGTTTTTTCAGTATTGTGTGCGAAGATTGTTTCTGCATGAATGGCAGGAATGCTCATGCAGAAATAAACAGTAATACTACGCATAATTAAAGGCGTTAAAAAAGAGGCTAGATATATTTTTTTCACGCGGGGATTATAAGACTAAAGTACAAATAAAACCTTATTTGGTTTACTTTTTTATCTGTGGCTCATCTATAACGTATTACTATTTATTGAGAGTGAAGTGTGTTTTGTAGGCTTATT
>CAZMWD010000010.1:0-4306 GCA_964569685.1 uncultured Cocleimonas sp.
TGCAGTAGCTTTCTAGTTCTCGGACAGGCTCCTAGTGGCGTTGGTCTAACATTTAAGATAGCTTAGCCATTTCTTCAACCAATACATCAATGGTTTGTTTTATTTGTTCTTCCGTATGCGACGAGCAAATAAAGAAGCGCAAACGTGCCATGCCTTCTTGCACTGCTGGATAAAAAATAGGCTGAACATTAATGCCACGCTCAAATAGCGCATTTGCCAAGCGCCCTGCCATGGCAGAACTTCCCGTGATTATGGGAATAACAGATAAACCCACGCTTGAACCTACATTTAAACCTTGCTCACGCGCTAATTTGATAAACTGTTTACCACGTGCATTTAAGTCTTTTACTCTTTGTGGTTCTTTATCCAGTATTTTCAATGCTGCTAATGCCGCTGCCGCAACAGGAGGTGCAATGCCTACGCTGTATAAGAAACCCGGTGCAGAAAACTTTAAGTGTTCAATTAACGCATTTTCACCGGCGATATAACCCCCACAACTGGCGAGCGTTTTACTTAATGTGCCCATCCAAAGATCAACTTCACGTCCATCCACACCCGCTTGTTCTTTGATACCATGACCGCGTTTCCCCAACACACCTAATGCATGTGCTTCATCTACCATCAAAAAGGCTTTATGGCGTTGTTTAATTTCGATAAAACGTTTTAAATCAGGATAGTCACCATCCATACTGTAGATGCCTTCTATCACAATCAATACGCGTTCGTATTTTTTGCGCTGTTGAAACAGTATTTCATCCAATGCTTGCCAGTCATTATGTGGAAACGGCAAACGTGTTGCGCCTGATAGCTGCCCACCTTGCACAATGCTGTTATGGATTAATGAATCATGCAAAATCAAATCTTTTGGACCAAATAAATAACCAATAGTCGTCACATTTGTTGCATGTCCACTGACAAATACAATGCAGTCATCGACATCATAAAGTTTTGCAAGTTCTTGTTCTAACGCTTGCTGAATCGGGCGTTCACCCGCAACAGGACGGCTTGCGGACGCGGATGTGCCGTATTGATCAATCGCATCTTTTGCAGCTTTTGAAACATCAGGATGCCCACATAAATCCAAATAGTTATAGCTGGCAAAGTTAATATATTCTTCGCCCGCTATTTGCGTGGTATTACCCGCTACGCCTTCATGTATTTTAAAAAACGGGCTACTCACACCCATTTGTTTCCCACCCGTTTCTAAAATACGGATTTGTTGGTAGCCCGGAAACTGATCAAAACGACAAAATTCATCGGGTATTTTAGAGTTTGCTAACAACGATTTACGACTACGCTTCACTTCTGGCTCAGCCGCATTATTGCTCATTTGCGCTTCGGTGACTTTCTTTAAACGCTTTTCCAGCATTTTTTGTGCAAGCTGGTCTTTTACCGAACCACTTAAACCGAATAGATTATTTTTTATAGGATTAGACATAGATAGATAGCTACTTTAACTCTTTGCTTACTCTTTACTTGCTTGCATTGCATCTTCAATCAATGAACGTGATAGTTTTTCGGCATCGTCTTGAGTCACATCTTTTGTATGACCATGTCGCGCTGCTGCAATCGAAATATCATCTTTATGCAAGGCATTCTTATCTTGCGAATCAGCCTCGTTTCTTTTATCGCGTACACCGTTTGCAGCGCTTTGGGTGTCATCATCCGGTGCTAACTGTGCCGTGATTCTTTCTGCAATACGCAAGATATTCGCACCTTCGGTTAACGCCATTACTGGTAGCTTCACTGCAAAACGTTCTTCAATCGCAAGCACTAATTCCATGCCCATTAACGAGTCCATACCTAAATCAAAGATAGATTTTTCGGTATCGAGTTTCTCACGAGGTAGACGTAGTATTTGTTCGATTTCATCGAGTAATAAATCAACCACTAGGTTTTGAATTTCTGCTTTATCCATATTTGCGATCAAGGTTTGAATATCTTCAAAATGATCGCTATCCGATGCTTTCACCATGCGTTGTAATTCTTCATATTTTGCCGCACTTGCCGCAGGCATAACACGTTGAATGACACTCCAATCAAGGTCAATCACAGCGGCACCCACTTTGTCACTTAATATGATTTTTTCTAAGAGTTTAAGTGCCTGATCAGAATTAAGGGCATGACCCCCTAAACGCGATTGCAATGCATCTTTTGTTTCTTGATTACGCGCGAGATAACCGACATCAGAGATTGCACCCCATGCAACGTAACTCGCCGCTAAACCCGCTGATTTACGGTAATGCGCTAACGATTCTAAATAACTGTTGGCAGCCACATAGTTGGCTTGACCGGGGTTGCCCACATAGGTAGTTGCAGAGGAATACATCACAAAAAAATCAAGATTAATATCTTTGGTTACTTTATGTAAGTTCCATGCGCCATTGATTTTGGGTGTCATTACCTTGATTAGCTGGCGTTGACTCATATTACGAATTAAACCATCGTCTAGCACCATTGCCGCATGCACAAGACCTTTTAATGGTGGTATTTCATTTTGAATTTCACTAATCAAGCGGGTTAATGCCGATTGATCAGATACATCACAGGCTCTGGTGAAAATACGCACGCCCTGCTCTTGCAGTTTTTCGATTATTTTTTGTGAATCATCACTGACATTCGCCGAGCGACTAATCAACACCAATGAACGCGCCCCCTTTTCAACTAACCATGTGGCTGTTCTTAAACCAAAACCACTCAAACCACCTGTGACTAAGTAACTGGCATCGGGATTACATACCAGCTTTTCGTCTTGCGTATGCAAGGGTTGGATATTTTCAATAAAATCAGTGGTATTGCAATCATCAAACGACACAATAACTTTGCCCACTTGACGTGATTGTTGCATATAACGAAAAGCATCATGAATACGTGAAGCAGGGAAATTACGGAACGGCATCGGACGTAAACTACCGTCATTAAATAATCCCATCATTTCTTTAAACAGTCGATTCGCTAAATCAGCGCGTTCGATTAATAGCTGATCCGCATCTATACCAAAGTATGAAATATTATTTCTAAAGGGGCGTAAGCCGATTTTGCTATTTTCATAAAAATCACGTTTACCTAATTCTAAGAAACGTCCAAAGGGCTTTAAGATAGATAAATTACGGGTAATTGCCTCTCCTGCTAGGGAGTTTAAAACAATGTCGATACCTTCATCGTTGGTGATTTCCATGATTTGATCAGCGAATGCTAATGAGCGCGAATCCATTACGTGATCTGCACCTAATAAACGCACAAAATCGCGTTTCTCATCCGTGCCTGCGGTGGCAAATATTTCTGCGCCACAATAACGTGCGTATTGAATTGCGGCAATACCAACGCCACCGGCCGCACCATGAATTAGAATTTTCTCGCCCGGTTGAATTTGTGCTAAATGCTTTAATGCATAATAAACAGTAAAAAAAGTGGTTGGAATGGTCGCTGCTTCATTAAAACTCCAATTCTTTGGCTTGTGTGTAATAGCCGTTGTTTGGGTAATAACACGAGAACTAAAACAGGCAGGCGCAAAGCCAAGTACTTCATCGCCTTTTTTAAATTCTGAAACCGCACTACCGACTTTTACGACTGTCCCAGACAGTTCCATTCCGAGTGTTGGACCGGCAAAACCATTTTCTACCGCTTCATCCGAAAGTAGACCCATGGTGTACATTACATCACGAAAGTTTAGCCCTGTCGCATGGGGTCTGATCTCTATTTCATCCGCTTGTACAAAACGCTCCGGTAAGGCTTGCCATTGTAGATTCTTTAATTGTCCCGGTGTTTGAAAAATGAGTTTAAACGGGGGTACTTTATGTTTAGTTATCTGATTAACCACTGATGTGGTTTTTTTAGAGGGTAATGAAACCGTTTCCATTCGCATCACATGACGTACGTTTTCATCCACAATAATTTCATTTTCTACTGCTTTTTTACTCCCTGCATCCTCTGTAACAATCGTATTATTTCTGAGTAATTCATTTAATAAGAGTTTGCTACTCGTTTCTGCATCAAACATGCCTTGAAGGTCAATTAATTGACAATTAACATCGGGCTGTTCATTCATAATGACACGCCCTAAACCCCACAAAGGCGCTTGTGATGGGTTATTGTCAAAGCTAAACGCAGATGATTCATCGGCAATCACAGCACCACCGGATGTAACCAAATTAAGTTGTGGAATATGATCAACATCGAGTGTTTGTAATGCTTGAATAAGATCAATGGTACTGGCACAACGTAAGTTTTGTAATGCTTGTAATTGCTCAGCAGTTGAGGTGTGACTTACCGCATCATGCCACTGTAATCCCATTAAATGTACTAT
>CAZMWD010000010.1:4406-9592 GCA_964569685.1 uncultured Cocleimonas sp.
GTTACATCAAGGGAAAAGCGCGTAGGGCCAAGACGTTGATACTTATCTGCAGATTCGACCATCACAATATGATGACCTGCTTTTTTAAGCTCCATTTCAAGCTCGTGTGCTAATGTATTTGAAACATCATCTTGATCTTTCAAAATCATCCACGTTTGCATTTTTTCTGGTGCATTTATTAGCGATGTTTTTAGTGCGACAGAGTCATCTTTATGACTGGCTATCAGTAAAAATGCACCTGCATCTCCGGCTGCTTTTTTCTCGATCAATGGTTCAATCGTATCAAAACCGACTTCTTTTAATGACGTTCTCCATTCATTTGCGGTCATTAATAACGGCACAGGGTTATTGGTATCAGTGGTGTGTGTCCACCAATCTGCTTGTAAACCGAAAGTCATATCCGTAAAGCGATCTGCTTGCCGCTCTAGCAATAACAAAACACCTTTGGGTGCAAGTAACTGTTTTATATTACGTTGTGCTTTTTGCAAATCATCACTTTGATACAGTGTATTGGCCGCAATCACAATATCGTAACTACCCAGTTTTATCTCACCCAGTGATTCTTTATCAAGTGCTTCGTGACTAAAATTAAACTCGCTTAAATCAAGGTTTTGGCTCTGCACAAAGTGCCATGATTCAAGGTCAAAACCTGCCTTTAACAATAACTCATCATTCACATGACTGTAGACATAATCACATTGATTCGCAGGTAATAAGGGCAGTATTAATTGGCTGATTTCAGTATCGCTTCCGCCTATTTCCAAAATACGCAAGCGTCTATTTGCCGGCCAGTCAGCAACAACATCTTTAATGGTTTGTTGCAATGCCACATTCATACCGTGATTGCTAGGAGATGCACCACTCAAATGTTCTTGTACGCTACTTTTATCGGCATACAATAAACTTTCAGGTGTTACTTTATGTTGCAAGACCTCAGCTAAATGTTTACCACAACGACCCAGTAATAGTAATTCCGGCAAATAAGCAGGTGAATCACCCAACACCGATAGCCAAATATCTTCTGCAGCCGGTAAATCGCTGTCTACATTTAATAACCACTGACCTTTTTCGTAAATGGCTAAATCATCTTCAACCAACATGCTTAATAAACGCGATAATAAAGGTAATTTACCGGATTCTATATGTGCCTGTTCTGCCAATGATTTCAGCGTAAACTCATCACCCGTTGGGTTTAATTTTCGGATGGCTTGCCATGCAAACATCGACACAATTAAATCAAATAGTGGTAATACTTCTTGATAATGACGTTTGCGCTTTAGCTCATTTTCTTTATCAGATAAAAATTGACGTGCCGCAACCACTAACGCCGTTGCTTCTGGCATCGGTGAAGAAATTCCCGTTAGCAAATGAGGCATTAATAATGCGTTAAACTCGTAACTTGCTGGCAATGTTGACGTGCTACGCGTCAATTGCACACCACGGAAACGACAGGTTTTTAACTCTGCCAGTACTTTTCCTTTGTTATCCAGTAAATAAAAATCTGCTACCACTGATTGTGGACTTTGCTTGATAATATCTACTTTCAGGTAACTCAAATCCTGCATCGTATGATAATAATACAGTTTACCCATTTGCACGGGGATCAGTGCAGCTTGCTTACCTTGTTCTATATCCGTTGAGAAAATATCAACCAGCACTTGAAAACCCGCATCTAACATTGCTGGATGCAAGTGATACTGCTCATATTCTGGTGTAATTTGCTCTGGTTTTGTTAATTTAGCTAAAGCGCCCAACAATCCCGCAGAAGAAACCCAAACCTGTTCCACACCTTGAAAACCAGGACCATAACTTAAACCCACTGACTCCGTTAATTTGTAATGTCCCGCAGAAGTAATGGTGTTATCTGCTTTTTTAATAATTGCAGCGGTATTGATTGCATTAGGTTCGCTACGATTAATATCACCTAATAAACGACCCACCACATTTTCAGTCCAAGGGTTATCCGTTAAACGATCACGACTTGAAATAATAAAACTACCGTCTTTAGGTACTAACTTAAAACGAATGACTTTACTATGATCAAGCACTATGGGCGCTCTGATTTCTATGTTTTCAATTTCCCATTGCTGTGCTTTTTTATTGGCACTATCGCTATCATTAGCATTAGTACCAAACCACGCTGATGAAGCGGCAAGCGCCATTTCAATATAAGCAGCAGCAGGCATAACCGCGCCACCATCCACCACATGATCAGATAGATAATGCAATATTTGAGGATCAAGCTGGTTTTCCCACAAGGCATCAAACTCTTTTAAACGATAACCTAATAATGGATGATCACGGTGACGATTAACCAGATCATGACCTTCTGGTGTTAAGGTATACCAATGCTTTTCGCGTTGCCAAGGATAACTCGGCAGATCAATATGCTCGCCTTTTTCTGGGAACGCACGCTCAATATCCAAGCTACAGCCGGTTAATACACAGGCGTATAAACTATTTAATAAGGCATTGAGTGTTTCACCCTGTCGTTTAATGGTTGGAATGGCTAATGCTGTAATGTCTTTTTCACGCGCGCACTCTGTCACATAGGTGCGCATTACAGGGTGCGGGCCAATCTCTAGAAAAACCTGATAACCATCTTCCAGTAAACGCTCCACTGCAGAACCAAACAGCACAGGCTTACGAATATTATCCCACCAATAAGTGGCATCTAGCTTTTTGCCTTGAAGTACTTTACCTGTAACGGTTGAATAATAAGTACGGTTTGTCTTACAGAGGGTAAGATCATTGAGTGATTCAATAATCTCATCTTTCACTGGGTTCATCGCCGGGCTATGGAAGGCATAATCCAAATCCAGCAAACGATAAAACAAACTTTGTGATGAGAAATAATCACCCAAGGTTTGCAACCCATCCAAAGAACCTGACAGTGTGACTGACTTAGGGCTATTGATGCCCGCAATGCTAATATCAGAATCTAATTCTAGTTCTTTAATGAGTATCGCGATTTTATCCGCAGACATTGCAGCGGCAGCCATTCGACCTGCACCACGTGTTTTACCCTGTGCATGGCTACGCTCATAAATAACATGAACGGCATCTTTTAACGACAACGCACCGGCTGCCCAAGCGGCCGCAACTTCACCCACACTGTGTCCGACAACCGCATCTGCCCGCAAGCCTTTGGCTTCCAGTACTCGCATGATACCGACTTGCAAGGCAAACAATAACGGCTGAGCAACCTCTGTTAAATGCAGTTTAGATTCTTCTGGAGAAGCATTAAATTCATCAACAAGTGAAAAGCTATCTTTTCCTTTTTCTTTAAATAACTGATCAACCTCTGCGACTGCTGCTTTAAAAAGTGGCTCGGTTTTTAATAATTCACAGCCCATGCCCTGCCATTGAGAACCGTTACCCGAAAACACCAATGCAAGTTTTACTTTAGTTTTAGATTGCGCATCAACCTTACTTGCTGTGGCTACGCCCGTATGTGTTTCACCTTGAGAAAACGCATGTAAACGTTCAACCACATCGGCATAGTTATCCGCATGAACGGCAAGACCATGGCTTAATTGCTGGCGTTTTGTAAATGCAGACCAAGCGACATCTTGATAACGAACACCGTCTTGTTGTAATAAATCTCGATATTGCCCTGCCATGGCGCGTAATGCTTGGGTGCTATTGGCAGAAATAAACAACGGTGTTTGAGTAGATTGTAACTTTTTATCAAAAACACTTTTCTCGGACTTTGTTTTGTTTTTAATCGGTTTTGTTGTAGATGAGGTTTTATATTCTTCGACAATCACATGCGCATTCGCACCACCAAAACCAAAAGAGTTTACGCCCATTAACAACGGTTTTTTACGTGATTTAATCGGTGTTAATTTTGTTACAACTTCAATATTATCACCCTTAAAGTCTATATTTGGATTGGGTGTTTCAAAATGAAGTGAGGGCGGTATTGCCTTATTTTTAAGGCTCATAATCACTTTTAACAAGCCCGCCATTCCAGATGCGGTTTCAAGGTGTCCAAGATTGGTTTTTGCAGAACCAATCGGTAATGGTTTTTTACGTGGTTTGGCTAATATTTTGGAAAATGCCGCCGCTTCCAAAGGGTCGCCAACCGCTGTACCTGTACCGTGTGCCTCCAAATAAGTCAGGTCATTTACATTGATATTTGCTCTTTCATAGACTTGTTTTAATAAGCTTGCCTGCCCTTCTGAACTGGGCAAGGTAATACCATTGGTTCGACCATCACAGTTAACACCGGTATCTACAATCACTGCATGAATAGGATCGCCATCGGCTTCTGCATCTTCTAGTGGTTTTAAAAATAAAACGGCAGAACCTTCTGCACGCACATAACCATCACCGGATGCATCAAATGCACGGCATCGACCACGTGGCGATAACATCGATGCTTTTGAAAAACCAACAAAGCCGAAAGGATGAAGCAACATATTAACGCCACCGGTAATCGCCATCGGCGCATCACCACTCCAAATCGCATTACACGCTTGATGCAAAGCAACTAAAGAAGATGAACATGCAGTATCAACAGAAACACTGGGACCGTGTAAATCATACACATACGAAATACGATTGGATGCAATACTAGCGGTATTACCGGTCATTGAGTAAGGGTCTAACGAACACAAATCATCCATGCGACGATGTGCATAATCGGTACTGGCAATACCCACATAAACGGCACATTGAGAACCCGCTAAAGAATCGGGGATTTGCTCGCCATTTTCAAGGGCTTCCCACGTTAATTCGAGTAGCAAACGTTGTTGTGGATCCATTTGCGCTGCTTCACGCGGTGAAATGCCAAAGAAATCAGCATCGAATTCATCTACTTGTGGTAACACGCCAGCAGCAAAAGTATAACTTTTCCCCGGCTCTTTTTTATCGGGGTGAAGGTAAAAATCAGTTCCCCAGCGTTCGGGGCTTACCTCGCTAACGACATCTTTCCCATTTTTTAATACATCCCAATAGGCTTCTGGAGAATTTGCTTCTCCAGGAAAGCGGCAAGCCATGCCGACAATCGCAATTTTCTTTTTTTGATTCGTTTTTTGTTGTGACATTTTCTGTTGTGACACTTTTTTTTCTGACAAGAGACGCTTCCTTGAGGAATTCTCATAACCCATTAGATTTGTATAACCCAGATCCTGCATGTTCACTTGCAGGATTTATGTATAATTTTACACCATTTTAAAGGA
>CAZMWD010000010.1:9692-16847 GCA_964569685.1 uncultured Cocleimonas sp.
TAGTTCACCCAACGCCAACTATCAAATTCTGGCACATGACAGGCGCTTAAATTAACACTACGATCTTCGCATTTCATTTTTAACAAAAACCATCGCTGTTTCTGACCAATACAGGTCGGATGAGAATTGTGCCGAATCATATTTTTAGGTAAGCGATAACGCAACCAGTCCTGCGTAGAACCCATCACTTCGACATGCTCTTCTAGTAAACCAGTTTCCTCTTGAAGCTCTCTAAACATGGCTTCTAAAGGTGTTTCTCCTTCATCAATTCCACCTTGTGGGAATTGCCAAGAAGTTTGCCCGATGCGTTTACCCCAAAATACTTTTCCGTCACAATTTGCAATGATAATTCCTACGTTGGCTCGAAAGCCTTCGTCATCAATCACAGGTGACTCCCAATAAAGAAATTTTAATTGTTGCCTATTTTTCCATAATTGGTATCAATCATCAATGATAGTTTTTGGCGAGGCAAGGATAAAATATCAAAGTGTCGCTAACGCCGCATCATAATCAGGCTCTTGGGCAATCTCTGGCACGAGTTCGGTGTACACTACTTTGTTATTCTCATCCAGCACAACCACAGCACGCCCAGTCACGCCCGCTAAAGGACCATCAATAATAGCGATGCCATAATCTTCTGCAAACGAAGGAGAACGCATGGTTGACAATGTTTTCACTGCATCAATATTTTCCGCTTCACAAAAGCGCCCTTGCGCAAACGGTAAATCAGCCGAAATAGTTAAGAAAACCGTATCATCGTGACTGCCTGCTGTTTCATTAAATTTTTTCGTTGATATAGCACACACGCCCGTATCAAGGCTGGGTACAATATTTAATAGTTTCTTTTTTCCTGCAAAATCAGCCAAACTTACATCCGCCAAATCACCCGTGGTTAAAACAAAATCAGGTGCAGTACTGCCTATTGCGGGCAAATCACCGTTGGTGTTTATTGCATCTCCGTGTAGTGTTATTGAAGCCATTTTCATTCTCCTTACGTTTTTTAATATTAATCGTCCCAAAAGTATTGGCAGAGTGTTGTATTTAAGGCGTGTGTTTAACGATTGTTAACACAGCTCGCTGAGTAAAAACAAAACACTTCGAAGTTCTCTATACATCTGCATTACAAAATTTTTGAATAAATATGGTTTTTCTAAAACCTAGTTCGAACATGCTATAACATGCTGTTTTTAAAAAAAACCATATAACATGGCTGATTTTCGTGACTAATCAGGAAGTTTTTTACCCTGTAATAGCATGAAAAACATGAGGTTTTTATCTTTTCTTCAAGAGCTTCATGTACTCATGGTCACTGCTTTGTTTGTTTAACTAGGAGTTTGTTTGTAAGCAATGAATATACCTAACTATCCTATCACCTTGCATCTGGCAAGGTTACATTCAATTCTAGCATATCGTAATTATCGCCCTTTTCAATTTTCACATTCACGCTATCATCATCGACTTGAACATATTTACGAATAACTTGCAGTAGCTCATCACGTAACTTAGGTAAATAGTCTGGTCCCTTACCCCCTTTATCTGCATGCTCGTGAGCGATTAAAATTTGCAAACGCTCTTTAGCAAGAGAAGCAGTATTTATCTTTTCTTCTTTTTTAAAAAAACTGAACAATCCCATCTTAAAATCCTCCTTTAACGCTTACGCTTAACCGAACAGCTTTTTGAAAAAGCCTTGCTTTTTTGCGACAACATCGACAAACCGAAGTGGAACATCTTCGCCTAAGAAACGAGATACAACATCCATATAGGCCTGCCCTGCCAGACTTTCTTTATCCATCACTACCGGATTACCACTGTTGGATGACTGTAAAACAGATTCTGATTCTGGAATAACACCAATCAATGGAATGGATAATATCTCCACAATATCATCCATGCTCAGCATATCCCCGTCTTCTACTCTATCGGGTGAATAACGCGTAATCAAAAGATGTTCTTTAACCGTATTACCCTGTTCTGCCGCTTTAGAACGACTTTGTAAAATACCTAATATTCGATCCGAATCTCTTACTGACGATACTTCAGGATTGGTCACTACAATGGCTTCATCTGCAAAGTAAAGCGCCATAAACGCACCTTTCTCAATACCGGCAGGTGAATCACAAATAATGAAATCAAAACCTTCTTCTTTTAATTCATTAATGACGCTTTCAACACCTTCCATATTTAGAGCATCTTTATCACGCGTTTGAGATGCCGGCAAAATATATAAATTATCCACACGTTTGTCTTTGATTAACGCTTGTTTTAAGCCTGATTCACCATTCATGACATTCACAAAATCATAAACAACGCGACGCTCAACCCCCATGATTAAATCAAGATTTCGCAACCCCACATCAAAATCAATCACCACCGTTTTATGACCTTTTGAGGCTAAGCCCGATGCAAATGCCGCACTGGTTGTGGTTTTTCCTACGCCACCCTTACCGGATGTCACTACGATTACTTTACTCACTATTTTTCTCCATAGTAAAAGCTCACAAGAATTACCCCAGTGGCTCAATTATTAGTTTTTCGCCTTCCAGCCTGATCATTGCAGGCTTGCCTTTTAATTCGGTATCGCTTTCATCAAGCAATAAATAACGCCCTGCAATAGCAATTAATTCTGCTTGAAGCGAGCTACAAAAAATACGCGCTGATTTATTCCCCTGCGCGCCTGCCAACACACGCCCACGCATTGGACCGTAAGCATGAATTGAACCATCTGCCATCAGTTCAGAACCCGAACTGGTTGCGGAAAGCACCGTCATATCTGCATTGGTCGCATACACTTGTTGACCTGAGCGCACCGGGCGATCAATGGTGAGCGATTGAATCGACGGTACTGTTTCAAGCATCGGTTGTTGAACGCCGCTATTAGCACTCGCTTGGCCTTGTACTGCCTGCTCACCAACCGATGTAGCTGTAGGCGCAGTTGTAGGCGACGCATTTGTAGACGACGGGGCATGATGCCCTGCTCTCATCACTGCCCACCCTGCTTTCATGGCAGTTACATTTAAGTTTTCAGGCATGCCTCGCACACCAACCGGCACAAAACCCAAGTCAACAAGTAGCGTTTTTAAGGTAGTAAAGTCTAATGCTTCACAATCATCAGCGACTAATGAACAATCCACGATAATAGGGCTTTGTGCAAAAAACTGGGGAGCTTCTTCACATTTTTGCTGTAATTCAGCTTGTAATGCATCTAAGTCAATATCTTCCAAATGGAGAATATTTAACATCGACATCTCACCTTTTAACTTCATTTTATCTTCCCTGACAAAAAGCTTAAATTTTCAAACAGGGATCAAACACCCCTATTATTTTCTGCGTATCATATAGGAGAATAACTGAATTTTCATCGCCAATATGCATTATTAACGTTACAATCTGGTATTTTTTACATTGCCAGAAAAACTATTATTAACATGTAATTATTACACTTAAACTATTGATTTATATGCTCTATATTGTTTTCTTTAGTTAATATGTTATTTACAATAAAATACAACATCAACCTATAGATCAATATCTTACAATCTATAGCAAACGGAACACTTTAAGGCTTTTAAAAAGCACATTATTTATGTCATTAACTACTTTAAACCCTCTCTACCCCGACAAACAAACTGATAATAAAAATAATGCACTGTGTTGGGGGCAACTCCATGGTTGCGCGCAAGATTTACTGATTGCCAATGCCAGCAATGAATTTAAAGGATTAATTGTATTAGTCACTCCCGATAGCCACAGTGCGTATGAAGCTGAAACCAATATCCGCTTTTTTTCAGGTAACGATAATACCAAACAAGCTGACACTAATATTCATATTTTCCCCGATTGGGAAACACTACCTTACGATGTATTTTCACCCCATGAAGACCTGATTTCTGATCGCTTAAAAACGCTCCATCAATTAAGCCAAATCAAAAGTGGTGTATTGATTGTTCCTGTTTCTACATTGATGCAAAAACTCGCGCCCGTAGATTATATTCGCAGCAATACACTGATTATAAGCATTGGTGATACCTTAGAAATTGATACGATGCGACAGCAGTTAGACTCATCCGGTTACCGCCATGTCACGCAAGTAATGGAACACGGCGAATACAGCACTCGTGGCTCGTTGATTGATTTATTTCCAATGGGAAGCACCACTCCTTTTCGCATTGATTTATTCGACGATGAGATTGAAACCATTCGTAGTTTCAGCCCCGAAGATCAACGCACCATTGAACAACTTAACAAAATTGAATTATTACCTGCACACGAGTTTCCGTTAAACCCCGAAGGAATCAGCCGTTTTAAAGAAAACTACAGCACTCAAATCGGCGGTGATTTAGCACGCAGTCAGATTTATGATAATGTCGTCAATGGCAATCCACCCGCCGGCATTGAATATTACTTGCCGTTATTTTTTGATAACACCGCAACTTTATTTGATTACCTTCCGGAAAAAGTCTTATTCATTAATACAGAAGGGACACAGGCATCTGCCGAAAACTTTTCTGCCACGGTTACTGATCGTTATGAACAGCGCCGTCATGATCTTGAACGTCCTATTTTACCCCCCGAAATGTTATACCTAAGCAGCGATCAACTCTTTAGTAAAATAGAGACTCTGCGTCGTATTAATACACACTCATTTAAACAGACAAAAGACTGTCATAACTACCCTGTTAGCACGCTACCTTCGCTACTTATTCAGGCGCGCGCCGAAACACCTTTAATCTTACTAAAACAATTTTTACAACAGATTAAGATAAAGGATAACAATCAACAAAACAGGGGACGCGTCTTATTTACGGCAGATTCAGCCGGTCGACGTGAAAATCTCATTGGTTTATTACGCGACAACGGGCTCACAACACACACCGTTGATAATTGGCACACTTTTATTAACGAAAAGGGTATAGATACGCACCCTATTTCCGTCACGATAGCACCGATGGAACAGGGTCTTTGGCTACAAGGTGAAAATAAAGACAAAGATCAAAGCAAACATCAAAACCCACTGGCGATTATCCCTGAAGCGTTATTATTTGGTCAGCATGTTAGACAAAAACGTCGCATGCGCAAACCCACCCGCGATGCAGATGCGATTATTCGCAACCTCACCGACCTTGCCATTGGTGATCCTGTCGTGCATGAAGAACACGGTGTAGGTCGTTATCAAGGTATGCAAAAAATCACCACCGGCGGCATTGAACAAGAATTTATTATGCTCGAATACGCCAAAGGTTCTAAATTATACGTGCCGGTTGCCTCTTTACACCTCATCAGTCGTTACTCAGGCGTTAGTGCCGAACACGCACCACTGCATACACTCGGCACAGAACATTGGGATAAAGTGCGTAAAAAAGCAGCACAAAAAGCCCATGATATTGCCACAGAACTATTAGAAATACATGCACGACGTGCCGCACAAAAAGGGCATAGTTTTGCCTTTAACGAGCTTGAATATCATGCCTTTGCCGATACCTTTCCGTTTGAAGAAACCCCCGATCAAGCACTTGCCATTGGTAAAGTAATAGAAGATATGATTTCACAACAACCGATGGATCGTGTCACCTGTGGCGATGTCGGTTTTGGCAAAACAGAAGTTGCCATGCGCGCAACCTTTGTCGCAGCAAATGCAGGAAAACAGGTAGCAATCATTGCGCCAACCACGCTTTTAGTACAACAACACACCAAAAATTTCCGCGACCGTTTTGCCGATTGGCCGTTTAAAATAGCCTCATTGTCACGTTTTCGCACCCCCAAACAAACCCGCGAAACACTCGCGCAAATGAAGTCTGGTGAACTCGATATTGTAATAGGCACCCACAAGCTATTACAAAAAGACATTGATTTTAAAGACTTAGGCTTAGTCATCATTGATGAAGAACACCGTTTTGGGGTGCGCCACAAAGAACAACTCAAAAAAATGCGTGCCAATGTTGATCTACTCACACTCACCGCAACCCCTATTCCACGCACCTTAAATATGTCACTGTCCGGTTTGCGTGACTTATCCATTATCGCCACACCGCCGACACAACGCCACGCCATTAAAACCTTTGTCACTGAATGGGACAAAGCGATGATTCAAGAAGCCTGCGCGCGCGAATTAGCCCGTGGAGGACAAATCTATTTTTTGCATAATGAAGTTAAATCCATTCAAAAAATGACCGATGATTTAAGCGCCATTTTGCCCGATACCCAAATCCGTTTTGCCCACGGACAAATGCCCGAACGTGAATTAGAAAGCATCATGCAAGATTTTTATCATCAACGTTTCCATATCTTAGTTGCCACCACCATTATCGAAAGCGGTATCGACGTACCCAATGCCAATACCATTATTATCAACCGTGCCGACAAATTAGGGCTGGCACAACTCCATCAAATCAGAGGCCGCGTAGGACGATCTCATCATAAAGCCTATGCTTACTTAATTATCCCCAGTAAAAAAATGCTCAAAGGTGATGCTAAAAAACGTCTTGAGGCGATTGAATCCCTTGAAGATTTAGGTGTTGGCTTCACCCTTGCATCACACGATCTTGAAATTCGTGGCGCAGGTGAATTACTCGGTGATGATCAAAGCGGACAGATGCAAGAAATCGGCTTTGCGATGTATAACGAATTACTGGAACGCGCCGTAAAAGCCCTCAAATCAGGTCAATTACCGCAACTGGATGATAAAGAAAGTCGCACCTCTGTTGATCTGAGTGTCCCCACCCTGATTCCCGATGATTATTTACCTGATGTGCATAACCGCTTAATCATGTACAAACGTATCGCCAGCGCAAAAAACAGTGAAGCACTGCGTGATTTACGCGTAGAAATGATTGACCGATTCGGGCTTTTACCAGAGCCTGTCAATAATTTGTTTGAAGTCACTCAACTCAAACAAATAGCCCAAAAAATCGGCATCATCAAACTAGATATGAACGAATCTGGCGGACGTTTATTATTTAACTCAAAGCCCCATGTTGATCCCATAAAAATCATGCAATTAGTCCAACAAAAACCATGGGCATTCAAAATTAGCGGGCAAGATAAACTCAGTTTTGAATACGATGAAATGGACAGCATAGAACAACGTGTTCAGTGGATAAAACGCCTTATTAATGATATTCGTATTAATGAATAACGTGTGATTTTACGGAAGTAAAA
>CAZMWD010000011.1:0-4560 GCA_964569685.1 uncultured Cocleimonas sp.
TTGACTAATTCTGCTAGACCTTGTGGGTCACCTTTAAGTGCAGTAGATAACGCGCCGGTTTGAGCGGCGGTTACATTGTGGGGATTGCCAGCATCAAGCAGGTGAGCATTATGGGCTGCATTGGGGACTGCATCAATGTTGGCAAGGGCATCTGAGGGGTTATCTGCACCGGTGCCACCATTATTAACTGGCACTAAATCAGCCGGTGTAAATTCACCGAACGCAGTGGTGTCACCGGATGCGTCTCTTATTACCTTAATCGGTCTTGTATCTGCCATACGTTATTAATCCTATGCTGTTTTAACTAAACCTAATTTTGTGGTAAGAAAACCCGACATCAAGTTAGCCCCACTGACTTGCCATTGCGTAAGCCATACCCGTGTAAGTAGTCGAGCGTAGTTTTGACCTGTCAGCCGATGGCGGTAAATAATGCAATCGTTGTCTCTGATTTTTTGGTAACAACATCATTTCATCCTTTACGTTTTCCGTTTCTGTTAAGTTGGGGAGTCCATGCAGCCACAAACAGGTGGCCTTCTGTTCTTTGTGTCCAAACATCCAGGGTTGCACGACCTGACTTTGATTAACGTCACATATTAGCCGTTTAGCATACTTGTGCATTGTCGGGTTTTCTATACACTTTTTTGGTATATTCGAATCCAGTAACTTTTTAAAAAACTCAGCACCATCAAACAAATGCAACCATCTTTTAGCGTCTTTATGTAACCAGCACACTCCCGAATTTGTTAAGTACGTGCAGGGCGGATGCGCTATCATCATATCAAAACCATCATCAATAATATCAAAAACATCACCTTGATAATGCTTGCCTGGTCTATCTGTTGGCAGTATATCGCAACTAATAGCGTCATGCCCTAAATCGGTAAAAGCCTGTCTGACCGTCCCGCTAAATTCACACGCAATTAATACTTTCATCTTTGTTTTTCTAAAAGGTATAACAAGCGGCTCAACCCGAACTTCTCAAAGCTTAAAGTCATCTAAGGCTAGAATTCTTGTCGAGCTTGTTCGTCGTCTTCTATTGGGTCAACAGTAATATCAAGCTGATAGACGGCCATCCACACTTCCGCACTGTAGGAATTAACATGACCATAATTCTGGTCGAATACTTTCTTTATTTCTATGCCGTTGGCTTTTGAGTAGCTCTTTAGAGGTTGCCATTTGTACCTGACAAGCCATCTCAGGCCAGAATTCTATTATTAATTATTAGACCAGCCGAATTTCGGCTGGTTAAATAAGTTGACCTATCTCTAAACAGGCCATCGTTGTCATGGGACTTAAAGCTAAACCTTTCATCGACAAAGTGAGATTATTTGGAATCCATTAAATTTTTTAATTTCTCGTTTCACAGCAAGTAGTTTCACTCTCAAGCCGAAGCCATCAAGCCAGTGCCACTCGCTCCACGACAGACCTTCCCAGCCTGTAAAAACATACTTGCCCGTGGGATACACGGCAACAATGCTTCATTTAAAATAGCTGTTTAGGCTATGGATGAAGAATCCACCTCATTCATGGGGTTGGAGTATCAAGAAACTTCTACTTTTGTTTTTCCAACGCGGTGGCTATCTTGATTAAATGCTTAGTAGAATAACCCCTCGCAACAACGACTATTTCAGGCCACGTTAATAAGTAAATCAACAAGCCACTGCCATCTTTTGCTACTTTAGTATAGCTTTCAAAGTCTAAAGATAAACCTAAGTCTTTGACATGATTCTTGGCTATCTTGACATCGCGAATAGTTTTCGCATGTCGTGTAACCGTTAAATCACCCGTCAATTTGGTCAGCTCCAAGCTAGTTATTTTTTCCAAAATTAATGCTCCTCGACCGCAATATTATCAACCAACCCAAAGCTGTCAAAAAATGGAATTGAATGGGTTTCGTTGACGTGGTCGGTGATGATAATCACGTTATCTTTTGAGCCATCAAAGTTGTAGAAAGGGACTGCAAAATGTTCTTCATCTGCGTGAGCCTCCCAATTACCCAATGCGCCACCGTTGCCATTCAGCGTATAAACTTCACCGTTTGTGCGGTAATACACTGAATGGTTGGGGGCATCGGGTGCTACGGCATGTGGCAGGGCATCACCTGCAAACAAGCCAATCTTGCCGTTGCCCTCTTCATCGGTGAGTATAACGGCCTCTACTTCAAACGCATTATCGACTATTTCACTCATTTAATTCCTTAAGTAACACGTTCGGTTATGGATGAAGAATCCACCCCATTCATGGGGTTGGAGTATCAATCCGGTTCGCCATCTGGCTCTCTGAGTCCACTCAAAGCTTCAATGACGGCAATAAATATATCGTCTTTGACTCTTTGCTTGCGTGGAAGCTCACCGTATTCAACCAGACAAGGATGAGTCTTTGATTCTACATCTTTCTCCTCCCCATAAACCCAGCCATCAAGACGTTTGAACTCACACCAGCTATCGTGCATCTGCTCAGGAGTGATGTCCTCATCGGCAAAAAACTTAGCGATGCCATCAAGCTTTGAGTTTTGAACACTTTCGCCTGCATCCTCCCAACTCTTTTGGGAGAAATCCCCTATTTCCTCGCAATACGCTTTGTGAGCATGATGCACTACCTTTGCAATAGTTAATGTTTTCATTATTTCACCTTGATTATATTTACAGTACTTGAACGCGAGTAGTAGAAACATCGACAGCACTATTAGCCTGTACTCTAAGCTCCATTTTCTGCGTGGCACCTGAACCAGTAACAGCACATCTTATCTTCAACCCTGAAATATTGCCATTCATCTTCAACCTTGCATACTTAGTGCAATCGGTATCAGTGGCATCAGCTCCAGCAGTGCCGTCATGGGTAGCATCCACTTCATAAGTCGTCACCTTATTGCCCTGCTGTACATGCACCATCCAGCGCACCATCTTCACGTCATCAACTAACACCGTATCTACTGGAACTAAAGCGGTAACACCTAGCTCTGTATTGCCGCCTCCTTGGGCGGATATAGCATCAGCATTAGCTTTAACTTGGGTGTCTAAGTCGGTTAAATCTTCATCAACTGTGGAATTAGCATCAATGTAATTGGTCGTGGTGCGAGGCTGATAATTCCCTATACTGTTGACCATGCCCAGTGACGTACCCATGGCATCAGTCTCAAGCTGCATCGCTGACTGACCCGTAGCTAACCCATTGATAGCCGTCTGGTTGACATCAATACCAAAGTCAAGTTTGCCTATGGCTACGGCTATAGAGTCATTGTTAGCCACAACCTGAGTCGAGGTATATTGCGGCAAGGATGAACCTGTACCTGCCTTACCTACAAAATTATTCTGGAACCCATCTTCGTTAGAGCCGTTTGCCCCAGAGTTAACCCAACTGTTCGACACATCCGAATAATGAAACTCAGTGTCGGCACTTGAACCTTTATCAATCATCAACGTATCGTTATGGCTGGGCGCATTAGTATCTTCAACTAACGTAGCCCCTGCCCCCACAACACCAGTGACGATATAGACGTTACTGTTTTCACCGGTAATGTCAGTAAACAGAATCCTATCCCCTTCTGCAACCACGACACCATCTATAGTGCCAGTGTTAACAGCGGTCTCGGCACTAAGCTTGGTCGCATAAGCCGAATCATCTTTAACCTGTGCAGGTTCGCGCCATGACTCACCGTTGTTAGCCAGTGTAATATCATCGACTGTGGCACTTCTAACCCAAGTAGTTTCACCCGCTCCAACGGTTTTCTTCCGGTACTCAAAACCCGTAACTGAATCAGTGGCTTTTGAGCCAATGGGCGCGTTATCAGAGAGTGTTAAATCACCGGCAGTAAGCCCCGTACTGCTGGGAACGCCAACCACTGAGAAATTCTCATAGCTGTTATCGCCGGTGATTTCGTCTTCTATTGCGTAGCCTTTAGCTACCGTAAATAATTGCTCTGCCATTGTCTTTTCCTTAATTTAGTTTACTGAATGTCGGTTGAAATGAATGTCAATAGGGTTTGTGTGATGGCTAACAATGGCAAGCCGTATGGTGCCGACCCCAAAGACCTGAGCAAACGCTCGGAATGGGACTTTATCGCCATAAATGTCATAAACATGATAGTCGCCTGTGATTAATGCCGAGAGTGTCAATCTTCGCTTCTTGCCATTCACTGTATCCACAGCCACAATCTCCCACACCGTGCTTATTGCCGTACTTAAATCTATCTGCTCAACATTGAGAGCATTAGTGGCGGCAGGGACAGCCACCATTCCAGATAAAAAGCCGGTAGCATCACTGCCTGTATCACCCTTATCACCTTTTAAGCCTTGCACACCTTGACTTGCAATCTGGATAACATCAGCGGTTGGGGTATCTTTAATCGTTACCATGCCACCCGACGACAATACCTTGATGGTTGATGTTCCAGTAGATATGGCTATCTGGTCGGTATCAACCGTGGTGACAACAACGTGTTTAGTACCAATGCTTATAGGCATTTACTAACCGACTCTTGAAGCGTGTATTTACCCGAAACTAACGTGTTAACTTTTCCGCTCGGGGCTTTCAATTCAATATCATAGACGAACTTCCCAG
>CAZMWD010000011.1:4660-10816 GCA_964569685.1 uncultured Cocleimonas sp.
GTGTTAACTTTTCCGCTCGGGGCTTTCAATTCAATATCATAGACGAACTTCCCAGACCCCAAGGCTATATTTTGGGCTTTGGAAATCTCGACAATGAGGTTATAGTCGCCTGTGCCATCACCCAAGGTAATCGCAGTGCCAGAATGCAACTCAAGTAACGCAGGGTCATCCATTGCCTTCTTTTTAATGTGCATACATGCCGTGTATTGTGACAAGTCATATATCGCATTGTCTTTATCTGTCCAGTTGAGGTTCATATCTAACGAGTCACCTTCAAAATCCACCCAGTCAATATAAGCCGTGGCACTTAGAATTTTAGTCGCCATCTAATAATATCCGTTTAATTGGTCTACCTGATTAGTGCGAATGTCAAATATTTCATTGTCCGCACCTGCCGCCTCGCCAAACTCTTTTTCAAATTTTTGGTAATGGTACTCTGATTTATCAATGTTATGTACATCAGCATCTTGAATGCCATAATACCGATAGCATATCCACTCAAGCAAGCCATAGTGGTATCGGGCTGGAATATCAATGGGGTCTGCTTCTGGGTCAGGTTCGATGATGGCAACATACGAAAGCGTATCGTCTTTATCTGGGGTAGGGGTTAGCACTAATTCGTTGGGCAGGGTGTCTGTAACAATTGCTTTGGGGGTACCTTTCAGCTCATCCCAGCCACAATGACAATCATCCAAAGCACCGGTCGTAGTGAAAGCCAGTTTACAGCGAGAGCCTGCTAGCGTGGCACGTCTTAATCGGATAACATTATCTGGAAGTGTGTAGCGCGAGGTACCCGCAACAATAGGAACGTCAATCGTTTCAATTTTAAGTCTAGCTCTCCTCGATGCTTCAAGCAATGCCTCCGTAAAATAGAAATCAAACGTCAAATCGCTGACTAAATACGGTTCGTTAATGTCATCAACTTTAATTCTAACTTGTTCTATTAACTCGTCTTTCGTCATAGCTTAAATAATTCTATACTTCACGCATTATGATAGATGCGTAAAGTATAGCATCATTGAGGTTAAAACGATTCTGGCACTTTTTCCGCTGGTGACTTCTTAACCGCTGGCTTCTTAACCGCTGGCTTTCCCACTACTCGTTTCGCAGGAACTACAGGAGTATCAGGCGTATCTACAGCAGGCGTATCTACAGCAGGAGCATCTACAGCAGGAGCATCTACAGGGTCAGCTACATCTGCCAGTTCTTTTTCAATTGCCGCCTCTAACGCCTCTATACCGGAGTTAGCTTCTGTAAGCTCAAGTGCTATCTTATCAGCGAGTTCAGAGGCAAGTTTCAAGGCAATAGTAGCGTTATCAATAATAGCGGTTTGGCTTGCCACGTCTGCAACCGCTTCACCTGATTGTAGTTTTAACTCTGCTATTTTAGCGGTAAGCTCTTCTAGTTCAATTTGAGAAGGAGTTAATGGATTTTCCATCGCTTTGCCGTCCATATCGCACTCACAACCATTCCCCATGTAAAACTTGCCATCTTGCATGAATGTAACGCCGCTCGACCCTGTGACTTCACCAAACGGTTTAGTTTTGTCTAACATAATTTTTTACCATCGGATTTAGTGTAATTTGAGATGTTACCCATCGGCTTAAATCCAGCATCGGGGTTTAAGTGCGAACGACTAACTTCGCCATCCAGCGAGTTAGTATAGTTACCTTCTTGTGCTTCCTTAGTAGTGGGGATTGCAGACGTGTCGCCTTGCAAGCCCTCCCTAGGTGTGTATCTATCGTCTTTTTGTGAATGTTTCATTTATATTTTATCCCGTCCCATTGTTAATCTATCACCACAAAATCCAATATCCTCATGGGCATCGGATGGAGTCATCATTTTATCAAAGCGGCTAGGCTCAGGTACATCGGCATTATAAAAACCTTCTTTGACCTCGGCACCGGTTGCCTCACCCGAACTCTTAGCGCCTTCTTTTTCAAAATATTTAATTGCCATCATCTTACTTCTCCTTCGTGATTAACTAGTAATTCGTCCAATCATGCGCCCTAGACCGTGCCAAGCCACACTGTGGACAACCTTTACCTGCCAAGTGGTTATGGGATGCTTGAGTCCACAATCCATGATTGGGACAACGTATCTGCAACCTAGACCTAGAGCCTTTGTAAACAGTAGCCGAATAGTCGTATTTTTCACCGTGTATAAGAACTGCCCGTGCCACCCAGTTCTCGGTTGTAATCGGGGCTGCCATCTAATCAATATCCTTAAGTATTTGCCATGCGTCCCCGTAGAGGCTAGCCCACACTTTAACTAGACAGAGTCGCTCCTTTGAACCTGATGAGCTTACAAACCTAACCTTGTGTTCACCCGATTCAAGTCCCAGAAATGGGGTTGACTCTCGACCACTTCGCCTCTTTATCGTAGAGAACTGAACCTCATTAAAATGCCTTCTGGAAGGCATTGAACCTCTACAGTCAGTTATCTTGTCATTCATCACTGCCACGTTTTTTGGGAGAAATCCCCTAGGGATTCACAGTATATGCGGTTGACATCATGCGCCACCTTCGCAATTATTTTTAATTTATTTCTCACTTCATTACCTTTTAATTTATTTGTGCATGGCTTGTGTTTTACCACGACTATCCACATAATCTCGCGGCTCAGATTTGAGCTGCGAGATTCCAAGCTCTTAATGCATAGCTACTTGTAAAGTACTTGGAACTATTTAATCAACTCGACTTCATACACAGCGAGCCACACGTCCGCACTGTACGAATTAACTTCGCCATAATTCTGGTCAAATACTTTCTTTATCTCTATGCCGTTGGCTTTTGCGTAAGCTTTCAGTGGTTGCCAGTTATATTTCATGCCCTGCAATCTTTCTTGTTTCTTAATACTAGACCATTGTGCGGCTTCATCCAGCTTGGTTTCTAGTGAGTCAACTTCAAGTAAGGCTCTCTCTGCCACTGCCTTGTTAAACTCAAGTTCTTTAATTAAAACAACTTGTAGCTCTGCAAACTCTAATCTAGTAAGTGGCTGATTAGTGTTTTCTAATTCATCCCAACGCTTTATTAAAGTAACAGTGAATTCAGGTGACTGTTGAGCGACTACAAGTATGCTTGCTAATCTTGTTAACTCATACATTGGTTGGTCTCTATTATTCACCTTGTAAGAGCATAGCCGAAATTCGGCTATGCTAATAAGTCCCTTATCAACCAATGATTTAATTAAATCACATGTATGGTTATGACGCTTACCCGTTATCTCGCAAATCTCTAAGCTGGTCATTGTTGTTACTGATTTTATAAAATCTATTTCTGTAGTCATTTTGTTTCACCAATAAAAGTTAAAATAAAGTGCCGGTTTCTTATTCTCACGTCACCGACGGGGCGCGTTTTATAACCGTTTCAGGTCAGAATTCTATCGGGTCAACAGTAATATCAAGCTGATGGACAGCCATCCACACTTCCGCACAATAGCTGTTAACTTCACCGTAATTTTGGTCGAATACTTTCTTAATCTCATACCCTTCTTGAATTGAGTATCTTTTTAAGGATTGCCATTTGTACTTAACAAGATTTATCTTTTCTTGCTTCTTGATGCTTGACCAGTGTTCGGCTTCATCTAGTGTTATAACTAACTTAGTATTGTTAGCCTTTTCAGTAGCAAGCAGGAGATTTGATGCTTCAAGCTCCTTTAGAGTGACCAAATATTGCTCAACCATCTGTATTTGAGTTAATGGCTTGCTCTTGGCTTCCTCAAGCTCACGCCACCGCTTCATAACAGCAAACCTTAACTTGACGTTATAACCCGATATGAGTGTCATTGTCATATCCTTATCTAGCTTGTGCATTGGTTGCATTTGACCGTTACCAGCCTTGTATTTAACCTCCTGAATTTTCAGGAGGTCAACGCCAAGCTCTTGATACATAGCGTCAATATCTACAAGTACATTATCATGTCGCTTACCCGTCAACTCTGCAATCTCTAAGCTGGTCATTGTTTGCACGTTCAGTAAATCTAATTCTGTAGTCATTTTAGTACCTTTTAGTTTAGTTAAAAAATAGTAAGATATGGGCGGTGGTGGAACTAAACTCCGCTCCTACCCACAAATGCCGGTGGTATTGCAACGCTACCGACAAAGCGTAACTCATTGGCACAATCTACAACCTACATGTAATTGTAGATTGTGCGAGTTAGTCAATCAGGTATCAATCAGTTATCAATCAGTTATCAACCGGTTGAACCCCATTTGACAATTCGTGCTTGGTCTTCGACTGTATGTACCAGTCCAAAACCACCTAGATAATACCACGCAATGCCTTTTTTCCTACCATAATCATCTGGAATTTTACCTCTGATTTGCTCAGGAATTGCGATGCCCTCTTTGACAGTATCAGCACCAAAGAAGTGAACCTGATTGGATTTGCCCGTTGCCCAGCCTTCTTTGGCAATGTGAGTCTGCTCAATGAAACGAGTAGAGTTATATCGACCTTTCTCGCCATTACGAATCAAAGTAGCACCCGTCTCAACGTATTGATGTACTGCCTCCAATTCAATAGCAAATGGCTCAAATGAGGAAGGATGACCGACTGCATAATAATCATCACCGTCAAACGCATCAATGCTACGCTCTTTCATCAAGTTTACGATTGCGCGAACATGAGCTTTGGTTAATGGCGCATCATTAGCAGCAGGAGCTGTACCGGTCACATCAAGTACAATATCAGTAAGTGATGTGCCACCTACTGGGGAAACTACGAGTGGTGTTGCGTTGAACTGCTCATAGGCTTTGTTATCAAACGCTTTTTTAGCATCGTTTTTCAGCACTTTGTTGATAACTTCTTTAACCGGATGCTCTGAAAGGTCATCTAGCTTTGAAGTGAAAGGAACAGAGTTGCCAGCTTCGGTGATGGTCAACGCGCCTTGACTAATATTAAAGTTAGTCTCAGGCATTAGATCCTCTTCTAAAATATAATCGCCTTGTGTTTCGACATCAGAATAGATATTCCAATGAAAAATGTCACCTTTGTTTTTTGCCACTTTTGAATCATCGGCATCACAGAATTGACGATATTTTGTCATTGGCTGTAATACATGACGCAAATAGCGTGATAAATTTAGGGAATACATAAATCCCCCTAGAATATTGGTGTGCCATACTTGACCAGCCATTGTTTTTTCTCCGACTAAAATTTGTAATTATTAAGAAGCTTCAGGGTTGAACGTCAAAAGAGTAACCGCTTTAAAGCTGGCCTCTATCGCGTCTCATCTGAGCAATTATATCGGAATCGGATTCAGTAGTTGCTTGCGGTCTGCGCTTGGCTTTTATTCCCGTTTTGGAAGGTAGGCTTTGCAAGTTAGACTTATCCTTAGATAAATCAGGCTTATTAACGCTACGATCTACTAATTCGTTTTTCCATTTTCTGACTTTTTCCCCAGCTCTTGTGAACGCTTCCTCGTATGAGTTACTCGTTCCAGCCTCCTCACGCATGACATTATTTGCCATTGTCAATAAAGTAGGGTCATCAGTAATATCTTTAAAATCAGTAGCAAAGTTTCGCTCTGCGGTATCAAACTGCATTTGCTTTTTAACTTGCTGAACAGCGTTTGAAGTTATCTCATCACTGTTTAGTGCTTGGGTGGCAGGTTGATTATTTCCACGCCCTCTGTTCATCATATTCAGAATTGTTTCGCTTGCCGCTACTCGCTCCTCATCACTCCCAACACTTAAATCGTCAATGGCAGTGGAGAGGGCATTAGCTTCATCAACTGTAGTGCCAATTGAAGTATCATCATCACCCGAAACTCTGGTAGATTGAGAGTCAATAGTATCAGCACCCGTAGCACCTTGCAAGTCATCGTGCTTGGTTTTCCAGTCTTCACGTTCTCTATCAAATGCCAAACGCTCACTAGTTAATAAGGCTCGATCGGCTGAGCTTTCCTCTATCTGTTTTGATGCGAAGCCACGCTTCTGGTAATTTGCTTTTAACTCATCGAGACTTACGCTTGACTCTTCACCATCAATTTTTACCGTGTAATATTCTGCATCTGCATTTGGCTCTGCATTTGGCTCTGCGTTTGGCTCAGCGACTTCTGCCGCCTCTGCATTTGGCTCGGCTTCTTCTGCCACTGGTTCCGTTTCAATTGAAATCTGAGCCATCCCTGCTGTACTCTCAGCGTCCATTTCATCGA
>CAZMWD010000011.1:10916-16744 GCA_964569685.1 uncultured Cocleimonas sp.
GTTTCAATTGAAATCTGAGCCATCCCTGCTGTACTCTCAGCGTCCATTTCATCGAAATGTGCTTTCTCAATTTGTTCAATTTTCCTATCACGTTCTGACATAACGTATTCAGCTGATTCAGCTGATTCGTTTGATTCAGCCGATTCGTTTGATTCAGCCGATTCGTTTGATTCAGGTGATACGTCCGCAAGTTGCTCTTGTCGTTGTCTATTAGTCATCTACTTGTTCCCATTAAAATTTAGTATTGCTTACGACTCAGACTCTTTCAAATCAATGAGGTTATTCGCAAGGGTAATCACCTCATCAATTCGCACAAGCAAGTTGTAAGATAGAAATGCACGATTCTGTAAGTCCCTAATCGCTTCACTTTCTGTTGGATTAATATTCAACAACTCATTACTAGCATGGGTTGCATCAATCAAAGATTCAGAGAGGAGGTGGGCATACAACTCTGATTCTTTGAATGAGAGTGCTTCATTGTGCAATCGTAATATTTTGTCGTCGTCCAACGTGCCGTCCTGATTAACTGCCACTTGAAAAACTCCATAGTAAAAGTGAGGTTAGAATGGCAAACAAAACAACCACATAGATAGTATTGGATAGCGTAGTTTGAGTCGATTCCAAGCGTTCAACCTCACCGTTTAAATAGTTTAAAACCGAGTCAGTAGCTTGATGATCTATATGATCTACATGATGACAAGCACGGTCTTCGATAATGTCTCGTTCGCAAGCATCTAGTCGTGAGCTACTCTCAGTCATCAAAGCGTCTAATCTGGTTAATGATTCCTTAATTATGTCTAATTGAATCTGAGTCTTAGTAGGGATTATCTTCTTTTTTATGAATGGGTTACGCATAAATAGCCATCTCAATAGGTAGTTACTCGTTAATGCCGCTCTCAATACCGGCGTTAATGCCAAGGTCGGGATTCAGAGGGGTATTGGGGTTAGTGTTAGTAGCGGTAGGCGTTTGCGGAATCGTAACCGTGGGCGGTGTAATTGCCACGTTGTCCATATCCTTAAACCCTGCGCTGTTTAAAATCTGAGTTGCCGTGTCAATAATCATGGGGAACATTGCAATCTTCTCAGCACTGCTCATTGCGCTGAACGTAGCCTCAACACTGGCATTAACCGTCTCAGCATCAATTCGTTTAGTCTCTGCACTCATTTTATCAATGCGAGCCTTCATTTCTTCGGGCTGAATCTTAAGCTCTAATTTACGCTGTAGTTCCTCAATCATAGCTTGCATTTCAGCCAGCCGTGGGTCGGTATCACCATTGCCGCCTGCATCGTTAATAAATCGGTCACCATCCTTATAGCCAAGCTTCCCGAAGGCTTCTCGGATAACTTCTTGGCGGTTCAATGAGTTGATGAAAGGCTCACCCAACGAGGATGATAGTGAGTTCAAACCATAAAAGAATCTCTCAACCTGAGTTTGAGGGTTGGTAGAACCTGTCCCTACGCTCACACTTAGAGTAACTTTTGAGTCAAGCATTTCCTGCGTGACGGCTCCATACTCTGATTGAGCGAACAGCTTTGAATTATTCGATGCAAAATCAATAGCGGTATCGCTATCCTCATATCGCAGTGTCAATTCAAGAATTTGCCGTAAAACAGGCTCGCTCCATGTTTCAGTGAACGTCCGCAATTGATACTCGCTTAACTGATTAGCAGATTGATTCATCATGTTCATGCCGCCTACCGTCTCGTTCAGATTACGATTAGCTTGGACACTAGAGCCACTGAACACACCTGCTAGGTCATCGAAATCAAGGTTTAGGCGGTCTTGCTCGTTATAGGAAGAGGAGGTAACGTCAGGGACATCAAAGACGCGCACATCGTCTAAATTGTCCATCAAGGTCACTGACCCTGCCACGTTTTTAGTCAATGAGTTAATATCAATTTTTCTATTGCGTTTGGCATGAAATCGTTTGTTAAGTGCGAGCTTCACATTGTCAAGGCGTTGATTCGTAATGTTGTTAATCTCGGATTGAACGTCTTTTGTTAACTCTGGCACGGACGAGGGATAAACTCGGTTAGCTTCAATAATACAAGCCCCCATGACGTAAGGTCTTTTGCCGCAAACGGTTTGCAATTCTTCCGGCTCGGTGAGTAGATGATTATCACCCAGCGTATAGTAGAGCCAATCGGTGCCATCATGCCTAATCATATTACGTCTGACCCAAACGGTTGTGAATTCATTATTGTCAGTGTGATGGTTAGCCGTGGGGTCGTCTCTATCTTCTCGTGCCATCCGTGTTGAGTCGTAGTATTCCCCTGTAGAGGATTTAATAATGCTATCTGACGCTTCAATCCACGCCCCACTAGCCATTTTGGCTTTGACATCCATCAGGTACATGGGGATTAAATCAATAACGTAGGGTGAGCTGTTAATGGGGTCTATCCAATCGGCGTTGGCATCTATGCGTATATTTTCTATGGGACGTAAATCAATGACCGGATAATCATGTCCATTCTCGTCAACTTTCCAATACTGATAGGAACAGACTTGACCATACACCTGAGCGTTTTGATAGGCACCGGTAACTGTCTGAAACCATGGAATTGTGGTTGTTAAATGATAGTTCATGAGTGCCTGAATTATCTCGGCACTCATTTTCACAAATTCGTCACTGTCGTTCTGAGGCACGATATTGATGACTGACTCAGTGCTGAAATAAGCGGAGGAACAGGAGGCTTCGTTTTTACGAATAACTGAGCGTGTTCGCGGTCTGAACAGTTTGGATTTAGACGCATACGCATCACAATGATATTTACTACCTTCTTTGTGCTTAGATTGCCACTGGGCTAGGGAATCCTCCCAATTTTGTCGTAAATAGGAATCAAGGTATTGTTCCGAGCCACTGTATGCGTCTCTTGCAAGTCGTAAAAAGAGGGCATGTTTGCTTTCTGAAGTATTTTCACTATCGCCTGACTCTATCGGTTCGTCTATCACTGATTACTCTCTCTCTGCTATTGATGAAGGGTTCGACCCACGCTATCTTGTTTTAAATCAGTAAGTTCATGCTGTTTAAGCTTGCCACGGCTAAGATTGAATCGTTCTAGCAATTCGCCCCCTCCGATGACTACAATCTTTAATTTACTGTCGTTAATCAAATCATCTAGGCGGATGGAATAGCCAAACTCACCATCTAAATTCAGGTTACGAATATTGCACATACCCGTCTCAACGTCCGCATCAACCGCCCACAAATGTTCAGGATAGTGCTTATCTAGCACTTCTGCCACGGTTTTTGCAATCACTTGATTGGCAGAATTGATTTTATCAGGCAGGTGTAGGGTAGTTCTACCCAACTTACCTGCTTTCCTGCTTAACTTATTGTTACTCATTATTACTCATTATAAAATTTGCCTGTCTTGCTGCCAGCATCACCGAAGTTATAGCTGATATGGCGTGTCTGGTTTAGCGTTTTGTCCACTTTCTCAAGCTCATCACGCAAGGTAGTCTGGCGAGAAGGTAGTCTTGGATAGACGATTGTTTTCGGGTCTTCGTTTACGGTATATGTGTTTGCCACCTGTGCCACCTGTTTAAAATTTAGGCTGTAAGTGCATCAAATGCTACACTCTACAATTTCAAAATTCAGTAATCATAGCACATGAAACGAATTCACACATTTGACAGAGCTGAGTATGACGAAAATATAAATAATGCTCTGTGGCGATTAGAGAATCTGTACGTCATTATTGATAAAAATCAAAAGCGGGTATTGTTTAAACTCAATGATGCACAAAAGCTCTTACTCCGTGACCTGCACCCTAGGAATATAATTCCAAAAGCTAGACAGTTGGGAATGAGTACGTGCATTCAGTTACTTATGCTAGATTCCTGCCTCTTTACACCCAATTTCAGAGGGAAAGTAGTCGCTCAAAATCTGGAAGTGTCGAGTGCCATCTTCGAGGATAAATTCAAATACGCATACGACCAGTTGCCTGAGTTCATTAAGTTGCAAAAGATAATCGTCAGAAGCACAACAACCATGATGAGTCTTGAGAATGGATCATCGGTAACAGTAAGTACGACAGCACGGGGTGCAACCCCCAATATGTTACACATCTCAGAAATGGCAAAAATAAGCCTTGATGCACGGAAAGCAAAAGAGATTGTAACCGGAGCATTGCCAGCGTTGCCGTTGTCTGCGCTCTGTTTCATCGAATCGACCAGCGAAGGAGCGAGTGGGGTATTTTACACCCAATGTCAATCAGCATTAAAGCGTCAAGAATCGGGTAGACGATTGACTGCACTTGATTTTAAGCTTCATTTCTTTGGTTGGTGGATTGACCCACTTTATAAAATTTACGATGAAGAAATCCGGATAAATAGGGAAGATAACAAGTATTTCGATACGATAGAGCTACATATTAAAAGAACTATCACCATAGAGCAGAGACGCTGGTACGTTGTAAATCGGGAAATGATGGAGCTTGATATAACGAGCCATCAATCAGCACAAGAAATGATGTTTCAAGAATTTCCGAGCATTCTTGATGAATGTTTCTCTAAAAGTAATCAAGGAACGTATTACATTGACCAATTCTCATATCTTAGAAAATATAACAGAATCACGAATGTTCCTTACGATACTAGCCATCCGGTTCACACTTTCTGGGATATTGGGGTAAACGACCAGACAGCCGTTGTTTTAGTTCAAATAATGCCGCATTGCATCAATGTTATCAATCACATAGAAGCAAGTGGTGAACCATTTAATTACTTCATTTCATGGATGAAATCACTTAATTATATATATGGCACTCATTATTTACCCCATGATGCCGCGAATCTAAGACAATTAGGTAATGTAAATCAAAGTGCCATCGACATATTATTTGACCTAGCCATCGGCTGGGACTTCCAGATTGTACCGAGAACACCCTCAATACTTCAAGGCATTCAACAGACACGGGTAGTTTTCACGAAATGTTATTTTGATGAAGTGAATTGTGCGCAGTTGCTACGGCAACTAGAAAAGTACAGCAAGGAGTGGGATTCAAAGCGTGGGGTATATAAAGCAGTGCCAGCCACTAGTCGAGCGTTTAAAGAAGCAACGAACAGTGCAGATGCGTTCAGGATGTTAGGACAGTCACACGCGAACAATAACCTAGACCATGGGGGTTATTTTGCACAACAAAATACTGAGCCAGAGAATGTACCCGAATATTGACCGGTTGGCTAGGTTGGCTCTTCTGGCTCTTCTGGCTCTTCTGGCTCATCGGACTTGATTAGGTCAGCAATAGAGCTGAAATACTCGTCTTTAGCCACGGTGATAGTGTTTTCAACCTTTAACGTAGTTAAGTCATGTAATTTAATCAGTTGGTCTGACGCTCGCAAGCGGTCGGCCATCGCTACTGACTTTGCCCCGTTCAAAAAATCTGGGACATCATTCATCGTAGTGAGCAGAAAGTTATCAATTTCTGCTTTACGAATCTCTGATATTTCAGTAGGCAATGTGTCTAATAGATGATGATTCATGTGCGGATAGTATCACATCATGCCGCCATGCCACCTGTATTGAGCCTTGACGATATGAAAAGTAGTCAAATTGGGTTTGATAGTCAACACTGAAAAAATAGTCGAGCCATCATCGAGGTAATACGCTCTGACTGAGCGAACACTATCTTCTACAAGCATAGTATTTGAAACTCCATCGGCAAGACGATGGAACTCTTTCCTAGAAATATCGAAATGTCGACCGTGCCACTGTTTTAAAAATTCTGCAATGTCATTGTGTGTCATCTGTGATTCCTCTCCTGATTCAACGAAAATAGTAGTCTAACACGATTAGCAGTCTAAACGCAACTAGTATTCTAAG
>CAZMWD010000012.1:0-9616 GCA_964569685.1 uncultured Cocleimonas sp.
AGGCGATGTGGTGATTGATGATTTGATTAAAGGTCAAATCATTATCAATAACCGTGAGCTGGATGATCTCATTATTGCGCGTTCTGATGGTACGCCCACCTACAATTTAACCGTGGTGGTGGATGATTTGGATATGGGTATTACCCATGTGATTCGTGGCGATGATCATATTAATAATACGCCGCGACAAATAAATATGATGAAGGCCTTGGATAAGATAATAGGTGCTGAAATCCCAAAATTTGCCCATGCACCGATGATTTTGGGAGATGATGGTAAGCGACTTTCTAAACGTCATGGCGCAGTGAGTGTGATGCAATACCGCGATGATGGTTTTTTCCCTCAAGCGTTACTGAATTATTTATTACGTCTTGGCTGGTCACATGAAGATCAGGAAATATTTAGCCGTAAAGAAATGATTGATTTATTTAAAGTCGAAAATGTGAATGGGGCGGCATCGACTTTTAATACTCAAAAATTGATTTGGGTGAATGAGCAATACATTAAAACATTGCCTGCAACAGAAATAGCGACACATTTAGCATGGCATCTTAATGATCAAAACTTAAATATTAATGGTGACGATGTTAGTGACAAGAATGTACCTGCAATTACCGATGTGATTGAAGCGCACCGCGACCGCGCTAAAACACTCAAAGAACTCGCTTCTAATATCCGTTATTACTATGAAGATGTGAGTGAATACGATGAAAAAGCGGCGAAGAAGCACTTTAAAACGGCAACGCCTGATATTTTGCAACATCTATTAGATAAATTTAAAATAATAGATGAATGGAGTGCAGATAATATCCAACAAGCCATTAAAAATACCTGTGAAGATTTAGAGTTGGGTATGGGCAAGGTGGGGCCTGCATTACGTGTTGCAGTAACAGGAATTGCGATGTCTCCCTCGTTGGAAATCACGCTGAATTTGATTGGTAAGGTACGAAGTATCGAGCGTTTGGAAAAAGCGGTGGCGTTTGTTAGAAAAAAATATCAAAGCTGATTGTAATTTATTTTGCACTTAAAAGACTTTTTTACCATGAAGTTCATGAAGGACTTGAAGAAGAAAAACAACAGCGGTTATTTTCTTCTTCTTGACTTACAGGGGGGAAATCCCATTTGTGTTTAGCTTTCTCGTTTAACCTCAACCTGAGGTAAACCGTCCATTGTAAGGTTAATGTGCATTACAATGGGTTGGCAACACACTTCGCAATCTTCCACATACTCTTGTGATGTTACCGAGCAATCCACGGTAATTTCGATCGTTTCCCAACAATAGGGGCATTGGATGTTGGCGGCTTCTAGTCCATTCATATCTGGAGTATAGAATACTTTGGAACATGCATTACGTTTCGATTGATATAAGTCAGAGATATAAAAAGCCACTTATTTTGTGATCGCTTGTATGCGTGTATAATGCGTTTTTTAAATTATTGTTTCTTATTATCATGCCTAAATACGTTGTTTGCGCACTTTATCATTTTGTTATTCTGGATGATTTTGAATCTCTGCGTGAACCCCTGCTCCAGGCAATGCTTAAAGAAGATGTGCGTGGCACATTGTTACTTGCGCGTGAAGGTATTAATGGCACCATCTCTGGTACACGGGAAAGTGTTGATACGGTGCTTGCATGGTTGCGTAGCGATGTACGTTTGGCAAAACTAGATACCAAAGAATCATTTGATGATGAAATTCCTTTTTATCGCACCCGCGTTAAACTAAAAAAAGAAATTGTCACGATGGGGATCGAATCCATCGACCCGAAACATATCGTTGGCACTTATGTAAAACCACAGGATTGGAATGCGCTTATTTCTGATCCCGATGTATTATTAATTGATACACGTAATGATTATGAAGTAGCGATTGGTACATTTAAAGATGCTGTTAACCCCGATACTACGGTGTTTCGTGAATTTCCAAAATACGTTGCAGATAACCTTGATGCAAAAAAGCATAAAAAAGTTGCGATGTTTTGCACCGGCGGCATTCGTTGTGAAAAGTCGACGGCTTATTTAAAAACACAGGGTTTCGACGAGGTCTATCATCTTCAAGGGGGTATCCTTAAATATTTAGAAGAAGTGTCAGAAGAAGAATCATTGTGGCAAGGTGAGTGTTTTGTATTTGATAATCGTGTGTCGGTGAATCATCAATTAGAAAAAGGTCAATACGATCAGTGTCATGCGTGTCGTATGCCGATCACAGAAACTGATAAAATACATCAACACTATACCCAAGGTGTGAGTTGCCACCATTGTTATGATCAAACCTCTGCGTTACAAAAACAACGTTATATCGAACGTCAAAAGCAAATTGAATTAGCCGAGCAACGCGGTGAAGATCATATTGGGGGTGATGTAGCAACGTTTGCAAATAAGCATCGTCAACAAAAAGAGGCGTTTAAACAGGCACAAAAACAGTCTATGAAGGATTAATCATTCCATCTGCCAGTGGCATTTTTGAGACTATGGGTGAAAAATATATTGTTATTTTCTTGCCAGTAATAGAATAACAATCAACAAGAGCACAAACGATACAGCTTTCCAAAAGAGAACAGGGTTTCTTTCCATGATGGGAGCTTTTGTTTTATTGAGAAACGTACTGTTTGGGTGGCGTAAGTCGTAGATAAATTCTGATAATTTACTGTAACGTTTTGCGGGGTTTGGATGCACGGCTTTTCTTATTGCCTCATCAACCCACGCTGGAATTTCTCGGTCATCCTGTAATACGGAATGATAATTTAATTTTCGTTGTGTGGTTTTTGTACGAGCTTTGATGACATCTGTGCCGTAGGGTAGCTTGCCGGAGAGTAATTGGTAGGTAATTACGCCTAGCGAGAAAAGATCAGAGCGTGTTGTTCCCGTTTCACCCAGATAGTATTCAGGGGCGGTAAACTGAGCCGTTCCGAGTATATGGTCTTCTTCTAAAGGGCGAGTGGTTTCCATAATTCCTGCGACCGAGGTTGAGCCAAAATCAATAATTTTTAGCGTACCTGTTTGGTCAATCATAATGTTATTCGGTCTAAGGTCTTGATGTAGCATTTCTTGGCGGTGAAAAGCCCGTAAGCCTTGTGAAATTTGTTCGACCATTTTACGCACTGTTTCAATGTTAGGTTTTGGGTTATCAATCATCCATTGCGCCAATGTTTGCCCTTCAATAAATTCTGTTACGGTATATAAAAAATGGCGTTTGCGTATGTGTTCGCATGCCTTAAGTACATGGGCGTTGTTAATACGTCGTGCAACCCATTCTTCCATAAGAAATCGCTCTAGGTATTGCGTATCGTTTTGTAATTCGACAGAGGGTGTCTTTAGAATCACTTTCTTTTTTGTATCACGATCCATCGCTAAATAAATATGACTACGACTGCTGTTATACACGTCTCGAATAATATCGTAGCCATCAAACGCCATCCGCGCTTTTAGTTCAGGTGGAAAGGGTAAGGTGGTTAATTGTTGATGTAATTCGTCGGCATCTTGGTGTGGCAAGGTTTCGATTCTAACGATTTGGATGGTTAGGTTATCAGTACTTCCTTGTTTCAAGGCTTCATCAACAATAGTGTGTGCAACCTTGTCTAAATCATTGGCATGGTTTTTTATCGTGTCGATAATAAACGCTTCGGAGGCGAATTCATAAACCCCATCGGTTGCCAAAATGTACACATCATTGACTTCTAAAGGGAGCGTTCGATAGTCTATTTCAAGCTGATCATCAATGCCTAGGGCGCGACTGAGATAACTTTTTTCTTGAGACACCCAGTGGCGATGATCTTCTGTTAGTTGTTCAAGGTGGTTGTCGAGTAAACGATAAATCCGTGAATCGCCACTATGAAAAATATGAGCGGTGGTGGATTTGATCACTAAGGTGCTAAAGGTACACACATAGCCTTTATCTTTGTTGTATCGGTATTGGCTGTTACGTGTTTGAGAATATAACCATGAGTTTGTCGCGAATAAAACGCGCTGCACTGCTGTTTTTACAGACCAAGAATCTGAGGTGCAATAGTAGTCTGTTAAAAATCCACCCACTGCTGTTTCACTTGCAATCTGGCTGACATCGCTGCTACTGATGCCATCGGCAATGGCAATCGCAATGCCTTTAGAGCTGAGCTGCGGCTCTGTCGGAATATAGGCTCCATGAAAATCTTGATTGATTTCCTTACGACCTTTATCAGAGTATTGACCAATGGAAATGCTTAATGAATTCGACATAGTTTGAATATTGTAACCACGTTCTAGCCAAAGAATTTCATTTTACCATGAAGCGCATGAAGACCATGAAGAAAACAATTGATACTACTGTCTTTCCTTCATAACCTTAGAACGTGGACTTTCAGTTATTTTAACTTACGATCGGCACTTGTTCTAACGTGGGTGTAATATAAAGGTAAACCCACAAATACAAAACCACCGACTAGATTTCCCAATACGGTTGGAATTTCATTCCAAATTAAATAATCGGCAACGGTAAACTCTCCTCCCATAATCATTGAAAATGGGAATAAAAACATATTGACGATTGAATGTTCAAATCCCATATAGAAGAACAACATAATGGGCATCCACATCGCTGCCATTTTACCTGTTGCGGAGGTAGAAATCATGGCACCGACAACGCCCATTGATACCATCCAATTACATAGCATGCCACGGATAAAAATAGTAAACCACCCACCTAAACCTTGCTCTTTATAGCCTAAGGTTCTAGATTCCCCGACGCTTGCTACTTTTTCAGCAATGATCCCACCATCTGTATTGTAACCATAGGTTAGGATAAACGACATCATAAACGCAACGCTCATGGCACCTGCAAAGTTACCTATAAGCACTAATCCCCAATTTCGTAACATTTGATTGAAGGTTACACCGGCTCTTTTATCAAGCAGTGCGAGTGGCACAAGTGTAAAAACGCCCGTTAACAAATCGAACTTCATAAGGTATAACATAATAAAGCCAACAGGGAAAAGCACTGCACCCAACAGGGGAGAGCCCGTTTGAACCGCAACAGTAATGGCAAATATAGCGGCTAGCCCCAAAATAGCCCCTGCCATAAATGCACGTATTAGCGTGTCTTTCGTTGACATAAAGACTTTTGATTCGCCTGCATCGACCATTTTTGTTACAAATTCTGTCGGTTCTAGATATGACATAGCGTACCTCTCCATTAATGTTGATTACTCATGTTCAAAGCAAGAATCACGCCAATTCTTAAGAATCAAAAACAATAAAGTGTTTTCTTAGTTAAAGCGGTGGAAATCCATTTGTATAGTTGATGTGTATAGGAAAAATATTTTTTTGGCGGAGTGTAAAAGAGCGTTTTTTGATATTATCAATACTACTATTCATAGTAATAAATGTCCTGCATCATTCTGGACATAAAGCGCACTGTATTAGAACAAATCTATTCTGTATCAAAAGAGAGCAGGTTAGGGAAGGTTGGTTTGATTTACTAAAATAATGCGGTTCAATGAGCTCAACAGTTCTCGTATAACCTCTTAGTGCGTTACCTTCTCAAGATCAAAGATTGCGTCTGTTATATCTTGAAGACGGCTATCAAGTATTGCTTGAGCATCCGTTAAACCTTGGTTGTAATAATGAGCACTGACTTCTTCGGTAAAAAAATCGAGCAAGAACTCCGCATCAAATTGCCCGATTGTTTGATCTAATTCATCGTTGAAATAAAGTTTTATTTTATTAACCAGCCGTTCTTTTTGTTCTTTTGAAAATTTAATTTCAGACATTTTTAGCTTCCAACTAAATTCAAATCCCTCAATTCCCTTTTTCTAAGGGGAGGAAGACAGGGGTGGTTTTATTAGGTTAGACTAATTTTATCTTTATCAATCACTATCAGCCGTTTTTTATATAACGCGCCCAGTGCTTTTTTATAACTTTTTTTACTCACGCCGTAGTATGCATAAATATCTTCTGGCTTGCTTTTATCGGTTAGGTTTGATGAGCCACCTTGTTGTTTTAGGTCTTCTAAAATAGTGTCAGTTAGTGCATCGCGGGTTTGTTCCGGTGGTTTTTGTAATGTTAGATCAATCTTATTATCGGGGCGGATGTTTTTGATAAAACCTTGGACTCTATCGCCAATATTCAGCGTTTGAAAAATCTCATTTTCATATAACAAACCGCTGTAATCATTATTGACGATGGCTTTAAACCCCAGTTCTGTTTTAGCGTAAATCATCAAATCAACTTGTTGGTCTTGTTTTAAATAAAAGCTTTCTTCTTTTAACCATTTATCTATTTTAAGACTGCCCGTTATGCGACTGCTGCGATCATCGAGATACAGATACACCATGTGATAGCTGCCGACTTTAACGGGGTATATTTGTTCGCCGTAAGGCACCAGTAAATCTTTGGATAAGCCCCAGTCGAAGAATGCTCCGGTATTATTAACATCGATCACTTTTAAAAATCCAAAACCATCGACATGCGCAAATGGCGTTTCGGTGGTGGCGATAATGCGGTCTTCAGAATCGAGATAGACAAACACCTCAAAACTATCATTTATTTGACAGTTTTCTGGCTCGTAGCGTTTTGGAATAAGTACTTCTTCGGCAGATTCATCCTCATCGTGCACCAGTATCGCACCAAACGGTAAACGTTTGATAACGCGCATGGTGTTGAGTTTGCCGATTGCTAGCATGCTTATTTACCTGCTCCCCATATATGTGGATTAATAGCGGGCTTGTCCTTGGTTTTGTTTGCGGGTTTATCACTAGCGGTGCTGATGTTATTAGATTTCCAATCACCTTTTTTCTTTTTGAGTTTTTCTTTTTTCTTGGCAATGAGTGATGCACTTTTTTTCTTTTTTTTCTTTTTAGGTTTTGATCTAACAGGTTCTGGCGGTGCGATAGTATCGGCTTCAAAACCTTCGACCTGTTCACGTTCTAAACGAATGCCAATGCGTTTTTCAATCACCCCAAAATGTTGGTATTCGTGGTGTGAAATTAAGGATATAGCGATGCCGACTTCTCCCGCGCGACCGGTGCGCCCAATACGGTGGGTATAGTCATTCGGAGAACGGGGTAGTTCATAATTGATCACGCAGGGTAGGTTTTGAATATCAATCCCTCTGCCAGCAACATCAGTGGCAATCAAGATACGTGTTTTCCCTGCTTTGAAATCGCTTAGTGCTCTTGCGCGGGCGTTTTGTTGTTGGTTGCCGTGCATGGCAAATGATTCCACCCCTCGCTTTTCCAATTTTATAACAAGATTGTCACAACTACGTTTGGCACTACAAAAAACGAGCACTTGTTTCCAGTTATTCTCTTTTAGTAAATGTGCGAGCAGATCATTTTTCCTATCACGGTTGACGGTGATAACGCGTTGATCAATCATAATGTCATCGGCTTTGCGTCCGAAATCTCTGCTTTGTGTTTCATCCACATTGATAATTTCGGGTTCGTTCATAATGCGCCGCACCAGTTTTCGAATACTATCGGGGAATGTCGCAGTAAACATCAGATTTTGCCGTTTTCTGGGCATTAATTTGAATATATCGTCAATTTCTTCTTTAAAATCACCTTTCATTAAACGATCAACTTCATCGACTACCAGTGTTTTAACTTGGTGTAAACGAATTGCATTTTGTTTATGCAGATCAAGTAAACGACCCGGTGTAGAGACGAGCACATCTGCACCACCGCGTAAGGCGATCATTTGTGGGTTGATTTTAACCCCGCCGTAAACGCTTAAACATTTGACGGGTTCAATGTTGCTAGTAGCGTTCTTACCTTTGTATATGCTGTCTTCTGTATTACTAACGGATGGCTTACCAAAGCCTTTAGAAAAGCGCTCAAATTCTTCGCGAAGTTGAATGGTTAGTTCACGCGTGGGAACAAGCACTACGATACCGACATTATTATTTTCTTGCCTATTTTTGCCTGTAATCAAATTTTGAAGAAGTGGTAATACAAAAGCGGCTGTTTTTCCTGAGCCGGTTTCCGCGCGTGCGAGTACATCTTTGCCTTCTAAAATAGAGGGAATAGTTTTTAGCTGTACATCACTAGCTTTTATGTAGCCTGCATCTTTAATTGCATCAAGCAAAACAGGGGAAAGTGCGAAGCTGGAAAATGATTTGTCGATCGGTTTTGATTTCATAGGTGTATTCTAACGTAGCTGGCTTTTAATACTCAGCTTTTCCTAATAAAAATGCTGATTTGTTTTTACATGAGCTAATCGTTATTCTAATCAATATGCCCATTAATAACTCTCATGTAAAAAACTCACGATTCCGACGTGGATTTATCATTGTTTGGAAAAAGTTTTGTGCGTTGGTGGTGAATATATTTTACAGCCGTTTTGAAGTAACCGGTGATGAGGTTATTCCTAATGCTATTTCTACTAATAGAGATGATCAAAATGTAAAAACAAAAGGCATAATACTGTGTGTTAATCATGTTAATGCTTTGATTGATGCGGTGGTGTTGCAAGCCTCCACCGATAAAAATGTAAGACCTTTAGCGCGCAGTGGATTGTTTAAAAACCCTATTTTAAAACACATTCTGGACATGATAGGTGCAGTGCCGATCTACCGGCGCAAAACAGAAGATACCGATACATCGGGCAATCTAGATAGTTTCGCAACGTGCTATGAATTATTAGCACTGGATGAAACCTTGGTTATATTTCCCGAAGGTCAAAGTCATTCCGATTCCCACGTGCATGATTTAAAAACAGGGGTCGCACGAATGGCATTAGGTGCGCTGGAAACCAATGGTATTGCACCGATGGTTATTCCGGTGGGTTTAACCTTTTCTCGGAAAAAAGCAATGCGTACCCAAGTGCTGGTTCATTATGGCGAAGCTGTTGATTTATCTGTACCCGATGATATGAGTGAATACGATGCGGTACATTTAATTACCGATCGCGCTAAAGCGGGTTTAGAGGCAGTTACTTTAAATACACGGTCATGGAAAGAGTTAAAAGCAATTGTGCGCCTAGAACGTTTTTTTGCGTTACGCCGTGGTAAACGACGACAATCTAATTTAGTACAACGCTTTAATGCCTTGCAACGTTTAATTGAAGCACAGCACTTATTACAAAAACACGAGCCAGATAAGGTGCGCAGTTTGGTGAGTAAGTTACGGTTGTATGAGAGGTTGTGTGATGCCTGTGGTATCAAAAATTATCATCTTTCGATTCAATACAAACCGGTGTTATTGGTTTTGTATGTGTTACGCACATTGGGCGTGGTATTAATTGGTTTTCCTGTGGCGCTATGGGGAATTATCAATAGTTATATCCCACTAAAAATAACTACTTTTTTAACACATAAAGTGAGTAAAGATAGGGATCAATACGATACTGCACAGGTGCTAATTGGCATTGGGATGTTTGGTTTATTTTGGGTTGTTCAAAGTCATATTGTCTATCGTTATTTCGGGATTGGTTGGTCCTTGTTTTATTTATTATCACTGTTGATTAGTGCATTTATAGCGATGTCGTTACGCGGAGAATATCGAAGAACGTTGGATAATTTGAAGGTGTTTGTGTTGTTTTTAAGGAAGAAGGAATTAAAAGAATACTTAGAAACTAAGCGACAAGAATTAGAAGTCGAGCTTGCGCAGATGGTAAGGATCGCGAAAAGATTATCAAAATCAAAA
>CAZMWD010000012.1:9716-16553 GCA_964569685.1 uncultured Cocleimonas sp.
AAGGGGGAAGAAAAAGTGGTATAAACCCAACTAAAGATTAAGTCGTCAGGCTAAAGCTAAATCCGTGTTTCTAAGCACGTGTTTTTTACTTTATCATTTTAATTGCGTTATGATGCTTCGATGCTTTTCCTACACACCAGTAATCACTTAGAGAATCTAGCGCAACAGTTTGTGCATGTGACGCGTACGCCTTTAAACGATATTTTCCAAGCTGAAAAAATAGTGGTTCAAAATGCCGGTATGGCGCGCTGGTTGTCGCTAAATGTAGCTGATTTAACGGGTATTAGTGCGAATATGGAAGCACTTTTCCCTGCGGAATTTATGTGGCAATTATTGCGTTCAGTGATACCGAATGTGCCATTGCAAGATCCTTGCGCTCCCGCTGTTCTACGTTGGCGATATTTTCATATTTTATTACAACATAAAACTGATTTTCCTGAGTTAAGTCGGCATATCGGTCATTACATTAGTGATGAAATGAGTGCTTGGAATTTAGCGGGCGAATTATCACAATTATTGGATCAAACCCTTTTTTATCGTGATGATTGGATTCGACAATGGGAGGCTAATGAAGAACAAGCCAATGTCGAACAAAGCGCTGTCGGTGAGTGGCAAGCGATGCTATGGAAAAAAGCCATTACTGATAATAACTTGGTTCATTGGTTGGCGTTGCAAGATCAATTTGTGAATAATATTGATACCATGGATGCGAACCTATTACCCGAACGCGTTTCGTTCTTTTCATTATCGGCTCTGTCGCCAGGCTATCTTCGTTTACTTGGTGAGCTGGGTAAAAAAACCGATGTGCATTTATTTATTATCAACCCCTGCATGGAATACTGGGGTGATATTCAGTCTGAAAAACAGATTGCGAAGCTACAGGCAAAAAAGTCTGCAGTTGAAAAAAAGACTGATGAGCCAAGCTACTACGAAGTAGGTAATCCATTACTCTCATCAATGGGTAGGCAGGGGCGTGATTTTTTGGATCAGTTGCTTGAATTACCCAATATTGAAGAAATACCAGATTGGAAAGAAAGCCAGCAACCATCAACGCTTCTTCAAAAAATTCAACACGATATACTTCATTTACGGCATCGCCATCCTCAACAAGCACAACAAGCACAACCACATTCACAAAGTCAATCGAAGCAACGGGGAGGGAATGTAAATGATGTTGTAAAAGAGGCGGTGGTAAAGAGCAACAATAATTCGATCTCTATTCACTCTTGTCATAGCGCCTTAAGAGAAGTTGAAGTCTTACATGATCAACTGTTGGATGTGATACAAAATAATCCAGATATTGCACCGGCGGATATTGTGGTGATGATGCCGGATATTGAGACCTATGCACCTTATATCGATGCTGTTTTTTCAAGTACGAATGAAGCATCCTCTCCAATGTTACCTTTTACGGTAGCGGATAGAAAACCTGCCTCTTCACAGTTGGCAATAGAGGCAATGTTAAAATTATTAAGTGTTGCCGATACTCGTTTTGATGTGGAATCTGTTTTCGAGTTATTGGATTACAGCATTATTCGTGAAAACTTTTCCTTACAAGAAGAGGAAGTTGTGCAATGCAGGGAATTAGCACGTGCGACCAATATTCGTTGGGGGATCAGTGACAAGGCACGTAATAAAGATGACCTTCCTAATACGGCAGAACATACATGGCGCTATGCGCTTGATCGTATGTTGTTGGGTTATGCCTTATCTGGAGATAGATTTTTTAATGTGTCAGAACTCTCTGCTACTACCGAGATTCCATTACTGCCTTACACTGAAATAGAAGGTAATAATGCGCAGATATTGGCACGTTTAAAACAGTTTACAGATGTGGTTTTTATTCTGGATGATTGGCTGGGGCAAAGGTATTCTATTGAAGTCTGGTTAGAAAAAATTAAAGGATTAATTAAAAATTTATTTAATGAAGAAGGTCAGATAGAGGCTTTGTTTAAAACATTAGAAGACTTGAAACAACAAGTACAATTAGCAGACTTTGCGGATAATTTTAAATTATCTTTTGCGGTGGTTAATAAGATTATTAAGAAAAGTTTGGAAGAAATAAGTGGTTCTGAAAACTTTCTTAGCAAGGGCATTACCTTTTGTGCCTTGATGCCGATGCGTAGTGTACCATTTAAAGTGGTTGCCTTATTAGGGTTGAATGAGGGTGAATTTCCGCGTCAAAATAAAATGGTTAGTTTTGACCCGATGGCAAAAGCACCGCGAAAAGGTGATCGTTCACGGCGCGATGAAGATCGTTATTTGTTTTTAGAATCTATGCTTGCTGCGCGTGAAAAATTACTGATTTTTTATACAGGGCAAAGTATTAAAGACAATACTGATCTACCGCCTTCTGTATTGGTAAGTGAATTGTTAGAAACGATGGTTTGTTATGTCGCTGGAGAAAAAAAGCAAAATAATATCATCAAACATCCGTTACAAGCTTTTAGTCCGCGTTATTTTAATGCTGAATCATCCCAATTATTTTCGTATTCGAATGAATATGTTGAGTTAAATAAAATCATCGATTCCTTAGATAAGGATGCGCAGGGTTTGAATAATAAACAAACGTCCCAAACCTTTTTAGGCTCTCAATTGTCAGAACTAGGCGACGAGCATAAACAAATCCACTTAGATGATTTAATCGCATTTTATCAAAGCCCTGCACGTGAGTTTCTTAAAAAGCACTTTGCAATTAAAACATTCGATAACGAATTGGTTTTACCGGTGCGCGAGCCGTTTGCATTAGAGTCGTTTGTTGATCGAAAAATTAGGGATCAAATTGTTAATAGTTCTGATAATAATGATGATGAATTATTATTGATTTCACGGGCAAAAGGATTGCTTCCACATGGTGAGATAGGCGATGCCATTTATAATCAACAACAACAGATAATGGATGTTTTTCTAGCGCAACTACCTGAACTAACACCACGAGATAGTTTCGATTTTATATTTGAAGTCGATGAGTTTCAGCTTAGAGGGAAAATAAATCATTTAACGGAACAAGGGCGGGTGATTCAACAAAGCGGAAAAGCCTATACCAGAGATTATATTAGCGTGTGGATTAATCATCTTGTTCTCAGTAGCCAACAGCCTAGTCAGCAGTTATGTGAAAGTGTTTATTACTCTCCTGAATCTCAATTTAGTTTAAGTGCTTTAGGTGCTAGCGAAGCAACATCTCAATTAGAACAATTACTCGCTTTTTATTGGCAAGGGCTTCATTTTCCTTTGTGCTTTTTTCCAAAACCCGCCTTTAAAATGTATGAAAAAAACCAATCCAAAGGCACTATTAAAATAGCGATAGACGCATGGGAAAAAGCATTTATAGGCACACTTGAAAAAGATAAATTTGAAAATTGGGTGTTGTATCGTGCTTATGATAACGATGCATTATTTGGAGAGGAGTTTGAATCTGTTAGCGAATTATTATGGGGTGAATTCTATCGGTGTTATAACGAGATTTAAAACGTTAGAATAGACGTTTTATAAAAGGATATTAACCATGGCGCTTGCTTTATTTGATCTTGATAATACCTTGCTGTCGGGTGATAGCGATTTTGAATGGGGTCAGTTTTTAGTCAGTAAAAAGTTGGTCGATGCCGATGTGTATGATCGTGCTAATAAAAAATTCTACACAGATTATACACAAGGCACTTTAGATATTGAGGCATTCTGTGCGTTTACCTTTGCATTTTTAAGTACACGAACGATGCAGGAATTAAATGAATTACATCAGTCCTTTATGCAGGAACGGATTATTCCTTTAATGGGTGATAAAGCCAAAGCATTGATCGAACAGCATAAAAAGCAGGGTGATGCGTTAGTTATTATCACTGCGACCAATAGTTTTATTACAAAGCCGATTGCCGATGCTTTTGGTATTGAACATTTGATTGCCACAGAAGCAAAAATAATTGATGGCAAATATACAACGGTTATAGCCGGAACACCGTGTTTTAAAGAAGGAAAAGTAACACGCTTAAATGAATGGTTAAAAAATAATAACCATAATATGAAAGACAGTATTTTCTACAGTGATTCGCATAATGATTTGCCTTTATTAGAGCTTGCCAATACTGCAGTTGCGGTTGATCCCGATCAAAAACTAGAACAAATTGCAGCACAACGAAACTGGGAAATCATGTCACTTAGATGACATTATTTCTTTGTTATGTTGAGTGTCTCTTGATCAGGTTCTCCTTAATTAGTGATAACGTTTTCGTATCAATAAAAGTGATGTAAATATAAGCATCCAGAAGAAACTACCGCCAGCATAAATGGGGAACTCACGTGAGGGTTCCAATGGTTGTGGTGTTGTAGGTGCTGTAGACGGAGGTACGGGTGTTGAAGGTGTGCTTGTATCGCCATCTTCACTTATAAAGATAGAAGAAACACCTTGAATTTCTAACCAGCCATTGTCGTAGAATAAATCACCATTGAGAGGGACTTGCCAGTGGTGCTGAGGGTTTGCTCTATCTCTTGCGGTGACACGATAATAGTATGTACCTTTGGGGTGTGTCCAATGAAGGGTATGATTTAATGTTGGGATATTTTTAATACGTTCAATAATAGACCCCGATTGCATTTCTTTTGTGGTTGCAATCTCTAAATCATAAATGATTGTTTGTCCTGTTAAGCTGACTGATTCACCCCAACTAAAGTTGATGTCATGATTATTCCCAAAAATAGGGCTATTCATTTTAAAGGTCATCGGGTCATTGAGCCTTTCTAAAAAGCGCGCATGTTGAATGTCTACTTGACTAGAGAGTTTAGCAAAAATATTATTATAATTAGCAATCACTTCAGGGTCTGTAAAGCCTAGTCCAAGATGATCAATATCAGGTGAGCGGGTGACGAGTGGAAAAACAATATCGTAGTACGCATCTCTTTTTACTTTTATTTTTTCAGGTGTAAGGTATTTGTTTTTGATTTCTGAAATAGCACTTTCCAGTAATGCCAAGTTGCCCGGCTCGCTTAAAAAACGTCGGTGTAATTGTATTTCCCAGAAATTAGCATGAGAGAACCACCAACGAGGCAAACGTGCTTCTGTAATGTCAGGTGTATCTGCAACCATTCCAAACGAGGCATCGTAGTCCCATGGGATAAGATAAAAATCATCCTTTCCTTTGGGGTTATAAAGATAATAGTTATGGAAATGGGTATCTTGATTCGCTAATAATATATTGACCGCAAACCATGTTAGATAATTATCACGGTTAAAATATTTACCCATGATTTGGGTGTTAAAATCAATCGATTCATCATTAAGGTCGCGCACCATATTGACTACATCATGGTGTGTTTTACCCCGTTTTATTTCGAGTACTTTTTCAAAAGCAACGAGATCAACTGGTTTACCTTCTGCATCAAGATTTAATTCTTGGTTATTATAATAACCAAAGTCTTCAACTTTATAAACGCGTGAATCTTTATCCCAGCCACGTCTTTCAAGATATTCCTTGCCTACATTTTCTATTTGAGTGAATAAGCCGAAATCTTCAGTTTCTCCTTGGTCGGTAATATCTAAACGAGCAAACTGAGTGCGCATACTGGGTAAATGAGGAATGTCGGAAAATAGATCATAAGCTAGTTTATTGCGTACCCTTGAAGGGTCGTAGGGAGATTTCATGAGCTGTATTTTTCGTTCACCACTCCACAAAGGCATCGGTATATTTTTATCTAATTTTATACGGAATGATTTTTGGGGTGCACCACGACTTTCGCCACCACGCTGACGCATTTCGGCATTCGAAACTAAACCATCATTGGGATAATTATCAGCACTAAAGTGGACTTTTATTTCGGGCTTATAGTCATCACTTGAGTCAATATCATTTAATATATCATTAAAGGTACAACCTACATAATTATCTGTGGCACAGATGCCAGAGCTTATAACTGTTATGACTGACATATTAACGAGTATCGGGTCACCCCGCTCATAAGTCCCTACAGGCTCTTGTATATCAGGTGATACATTCCCTGATATTACATCTGCTTTAAGTAGGCTAGTAAGCCCTAAACTGCTTATTATTGTTAGATATAAGAAGGAATAAATGTTATTTTTGATTATCATTAATAATTCTCGTTGAATAATCTGTTAATCATTGCAGTACTTAAATTATTGGCTTGTTAGTTGTAACACTGTTAAACCAGAGTATTGCAAGAGAAAATATAAACAGCGCATTTATTACTTATTTACCAGCATATAAAGCCCCGCTATGTCTTACTTAGGAACGTGAATGGAATAACTTGAACAATTAGGGCGCAGGATTTTTGATTCTGGCTAACGGGTCTCATGAGGAATAGAGTTGTTCTGCATGCGCTTTTAAGTCATTTGCAAGCAAAGCACTCAATATACGACGAATGAGATCATTTAGTCAGGAGTAAAAAAATAGTATGCCCCTCTTTTTGGGTACAAGTCAGAATGTTCAAGTTATTTCATGCGCGTTCCTTAGGTTTTACAAGGGTCCTACAAGTCAATAGTTCACTTTATAATAACGATGACGTGTAGGGTTTAGTTTTAAGTTTTTGATCTGATGGATAAGTACCTTCTTCGTAGGAGTAACAATGAAGGAACTAACCATAACCAAGAGAAACTACCTCCACCACTGGTAACCGTGTCGGTATTATTTGAGCTACTTGAACTCAAATTAGGTTGATGATCTTGTGGTGAATTTAAAACACCCGGTTGATTACTCGCAACAGGTGTCTCTCTGCCAGCAGAACCAGCACCAAAGTAATATTCAAAGCTACCGTTGTTAGGGTATATGTCCATACTGTTACCACCAAAGGCACCATTATGACCAAAGAATGCTACTTTCACATTGGAGT
>CAZMWD010000013.1:0-16545 GCA_964569685.1 uncultured Cocleimonas sp.
TCGTGAAGGCGGGCGCACAGTAGGTGCGGGTGTTGTTGCTAAGATTGTTGAGTAAGCTGGTTTAAATCAGCTTGTTCATACCTCAATTAGATTAAAGAGTAAAAAATTATGGCAGGTCAAAAAATTCGAATTCGTTTGAAGTCATTCGATCATAAGTTAATTGATCGTTCGGCAAGAGAGATAGTAGAAACTGCAAAACGTACGGGCGCAAGAGTTAAAGGGCCTATTCCTTTGCCAACACGTAAAGAACGTTTTACGATTCTTGTATCTCCGCATGTTAATAAAGATGCGCGAGATCAATATGAGATTCGTACTCATAAGCGTCTAATGGATATTGTTGAGCCAACAGATCGTACAGTTGATGCATTAATGAAGTTAGACCTTGCGACAGGTGTTGATGTTCAGATTAAGCTGACATAACAGGTGCTTAGATAAAGCGCGAGCAGGGGAGTTTTTTATCATTTTTTTGTTATTTAAACTTTGTTGAAAATAATGAATAAAAGATGAACATTAGAGTTCCCTAACGTCAGAATATCTGGCATAATGCGCGCCTTTCTTCGGCTCGGTACTCTTATTTCATGTTGAACATGTTATAAGAATCGAGCCGATTTTTTCGTAGTAAATAAAATTTTGGATGTGTGTTTTAGTCTTTTAATTAAGGCTTGTAAGTTAAATATAAACATGCATTTTTTAGATATATTTTAGATATATTAGATATATAAGAGGTGGCCTCATGGCAATCAGTCTACTGGGTTCAAAAGTTGGAATGAGCCGGATATACAATGAAGATGGTACTGCTACACCGGTTACAGTGTTGGAGATGCAGCCTAACCGTATTTCGCAGATTAAGACTGTGGAAACGGATGGTTATAATGCACTTCAGCTAACGGTAGGTCAGCGAAAAGCCTCGAAGGTGAAAAAATCAGAAGCGGGGCATTTTGCGAAAGCATCTGTCGAAGCGGGTAACTTTACATCGGAGTCGCGCGTTGATTCAGTCGAAGAGTATGAGCTGGGTTCTGATCTGAAAGTTGATATATTTGAAGTGGGTCAAAAAGTTGATGTGACCGGTACAACGATTGGTAAAGGTTTCGCAGGTGTTTTGAAGCGTCATAACTTTGCGGGTAAAGATGCTACTCACGGTAACTCAATCAATCATAGAACGCCGGGTTCTATTGGTCAGAACCAGACACCAGGCCGCGTTTTCAAAGGAAAGAAAATGTCGGGTCATATGGGTGCTGTTCGCCAAACAACTCAAAACTTAAGTGTTGTGAGTGTTGATGTAGAAAAGAACTTGTTGCTTGTTCAAGGTGCCGTACCTGGAGCTAAGGGCGGAAATATTCTTGTTAAGTCAGCGGTTAAAGGATAAGCGAGATGAAGTTAAAAAATTCACAGGGTAAAGCAGTCACATTAGATGACGCCGTATTTGCCAGAGATTATAACGAAGGACTTGTTCACCAGGCTGTTGTTGCTTATATGGCTACTGGAAGATCAGGAACTAAAGCACAAAAGACACGTTCTGATGTGAGTGGTGGTGGTATTAAACCATGGCGTCAAAAAGGTACGGGTAGAGCGCGTGCGGGAACAAGTCGTGGTCCATTGTGGCGTAAAGGTGGCGTAACATTTGCCGCGCGTCCACGTGATTATTCTCAGAAGTTAAATAAGAAAATGTATCGCGCTGCGATGTGTTCTATCTTTTCTGAGTTGGCGCGTTCTGAGCGTTTAATTATTGTTGATGGCTTTGATGTTAAAGAGCCAAAAACAAAGCTAATGATTTCTCAGCTTGATAAGTTGGGCGCGAATAATGCATTATTAGTGACCGACGAAGATGATAAAAATGTCACGCTCTCTGCGCGTAATATTCCACACTGTGAAACAGTATCTGTTAAAGGTTTGAATCCATTAAGTTTGGTTTCTCATGATAGTGTGGTAATGACTTCGGCGGCTGTTGATAAAGTGCAGGAGTGGTTGTCATGAGTAAAGCGGTAAATACTAACGAAGAAAGAATGTATCATGTGGTTTATGGACCTCACGTAACTGAAAAAGCAGTGTCGGGTGCAGAATCAAATATACATACATTCAAGGTTGCAACCGATGCGAGTAAGCGCGAAATTAAAAACGCGGTACAAGTATTGTTTGAAGTAGAAGTTGCAGACGTGCGCACTGTTAATGTTAAGGGTAAAGCAAAGGCCTTTGGTAAAAGACAGGGTAAACGCAAAGATTGGAAAAAAGCATATGTTCGGTTGGCTGAAGGCTCAACCTTAAATGTTGAGGCAGAGGCATAAGTCATGGCTACAGTAAAAATGAAACCAACCTCTCCGGGGCGTCGCCATCAGGTTAGGGTTGTTAATAAAGATTTGCATAAAGGCAAGCCACATAAGGCGTTGCTAGAGAAACAATCAAAGTCAGGCGGTCGTAATAATAATGGGCGTATTACTACGCGTCATATCGGTGGTGGGCATAAACAGCATTATCGTATTATAGATTTTAAGCGTAATAAAGATGGTGTTCCTGCGCTTGTTGAAACAATAGAATATGATCCAAACCGTACTGCAAATATTGCGTTACTTAAATATGCAGATGGTGAGCGACGTTATATTATTGCACCAAAAGGTTTGCGTGCTGATGATAAGGTCATGTCAGGTTCTGACGCTCCAATTGCTACAGGTAATGCCATGGAGTTGAGTGATATGCCGGTAGGTACTGTTGTTCATTGTATGGAGATGAAGCCTGGTAAAGGTGCTCAAATTGCACGTAGCGCGGGTACGTCAGCTCAGCTAGTTGCACGTGATGGTCGTTACTCAACATTGCGTTTGCGCTCTGGTGAGATGAGAAAAGTACTTTCAGATTGCCGTGCGACAGTGGGTGAGGTGAGTAACTCTGAGCATGCGTTGACTAAGTTGGGTAAGGCGGGCGCAAGTCGTCATCGCGGTATTCGTCCGACGGTTCGTGGTGTTGTTATGAACCCAGTTGATCACCCGCATGGTGGTGGTGAAGGTAAAACATCCGGTGGTCGTCACCCAGTATCACCTTGGGGAACGCCTACAAAAGGTTATAAAACACGTAAAAATAAACGTACTGATAATTTAATCGTACGCCGTAGAGATAAGAGGTAAGTCACGTGCCACGTTCATTAAAGAAAGGTCCGTTTATAGATCATCACTTGATGGCTAAAGTATTAAAAGCTGTTGAAGCTAATGATCGTAAGCCTATTAAAACTTGGTCGCGTCGTTCGATGGTAATTCCAGAGATGGTTGGTTTGACAATTGCAGTACATAATGGTCGCCAGCATGTTCCGGTACTTGTTAATGAGCGTATGGTTGGACATAAGTTGGGTGAGTTTTCTCAAACACGTATGTTTCGTGGTCATATTGCTGACAAAAGTTCCTAGTAGGGTATAGATATGGAAGTAACTGCTAAATTAAGAAATGCTCGCATTTCGCCACAAAAAGCACGTTTAGTTGCTGATCAGGTTCGCGGTATGCCGGTTGATAAGGCGCTCGAAGTTTTAGAGTTTGGTCAGAAAAAAGCGTCAGCTATGATCAAGAAGATTCTTGATTCGGCGATTGCTAATGCAGAACATAACGAAGGTGCTGATATTGATGAGCTTTCTGTTACTAAGGTAATGGTAGATCAAGCGCCTTCAATGAAACGTATACGTCCCCGTGCAAAAGGGCGCGCAAATCGTATTTTAAAACGCACAAGCCATATTACGCTTTGTGTTGGTGATGGTGAGGCTGAGGTTTAAACATGGGTCAGAAAATACATCCAGTAGGTTTTCGTCTAGGTATTGCTTCGGACTGGCGTTCTAAGTGGTATGCGGAAGGTAAAGATTACGCTGAGTTTCTACACAAGGATATGGCTGTTCGTGAGCATCTGGAAAAGAAATTAGCACACGCATCTGTTAGTCGAATTCAAATAGAACGTCCTGCTAAATCTGCATTTATCACCATTCATACGGCTCGTCCGGGTGTGGTGATTGGCAAGAAAGGTGAGGATATAGAACGTATCCGTGCTGAAACTGCAAAAATGATGGAATTGCATCCTAATAATGTGAAGGTAAATATCGAAGAAATTCGTAAGCCTGAATTAGATGCGAAATTAGTTGCGGAAGGTATTGCAAGTCAGCTAGAAAGACGTATTATGTTCCGCCGCGCTATGAAGCGAGCAGTAGGTAATGCAATGCGCTTGGGTGCTGAAGGAATTAAGATTAGTTGTGGTGGTCGATTGAACGGTGCAGAGATTGCACGTACGGAATGGTACCGTGAAGGTCGAGTGCCTTTACATACGTTACGTGCTGATATTGATTACTCAACCGCTAAAGCGCATACCACTTACGGTGTGATTGGTATTAAGGTTTGGATCTACAAAGGCGAAGTCTTTGATTTAGAGCAAAAACAAAAAAACAACTCTGGCCAAGCTGGCAAGAAAAAGAGATAGAGGTCTGAGATGTTACAGCCCAAAAGAACAAAATTTCGCAAACAGTTTAAAGGCAGAAATCGTGGCCTTGCAACTGTAGGCAGTAAAGTTAGTTTTGGTGAGTACGGTTTAAAAGCCGTAGGTCGCGGACGCTTAACTGCGAGACAGATTGAAGCTGCTCGTCGTGCGATGACACGTCATATAAAACGTGGCGGAAAAATATGGATTCGGGTGTTTCCTGATAAGCCAATTACCAGTAAGCCGTTAGAAGTGCGTATGGGTAAAGGTAAAGGTAATGTTGAATACTGGGTATGTCAGATTCAGCCGGGTCGAGTATTATATGAAATGGAAGGTGTTACTGAAGAGCTGGCTCGTGAAGCCTTTGCTTTAGCAGCAGCTAAATTACCAATTAAGACAGTATTTGTCATTAGGCAGGTGATGTGATGAAAGCGAGTGATCTTCGTCAAAAGTCAGTTGATGAGCTCTCTAAAGAGCTTCTCGAAAGTTTAAAAGAGCAATTTGTATTCCGTATGCAACGTTCATCAGGGCAGTTAACTCGCCATACTGAGATGAAAAAAGTACGTCGTAAAATTGCACGCATTAAAACAATAATGCATGAAATACAATCAACTAGCACAGCTAAGGGTGCGGGTGAGTAAGATGTCAGAACAAGCTAAAGTAGAACGCAGTGTTACTGGTCAAGTAGTCAGTGATAAAATGGATAAATCTATCGTTGTGATGGGTGAGCGTAAAGTACGTCACCCTCTTTATGGAAAGTATATTCGTCGCTCTACCAAATACCATGCGCATGATGAAAAAAATGAATGCAGTATTGGCGACACAGTAATGATTAAAGAGTGTCGTCCTTTATCAAAGACTAAAACATGGACTTTGATAAAAGTAGTAGATAAGAGTGCTTCTTAATTAATCGTTGGATTAATTAAGAAGAATCAAGAATTGCAAATAAGTAGAACTGAGTGAACTAAAATGATTCAGATGCAAACACAATTAAACATAGCGGATAATAGTGGCGCACGTCGAGTACAGTGTATAAAAGTACTGGGTGGCTCACACCGTCGTTACGCGGGTATTGGCGATATTATTAAAGTCAGTATTAAGGAAGCAATTCCTCGTGGCAAAGTTAAGAAAGGCGATGTGTATACAGCCGTTGTAGTAAGAACAGCGAAAGGTGTGCGTCGTAAAGATGGTTCAACAATCCGCTTTGATGGAAATTCGGCGGTCTTATTGAATGCAAAGTTAGAGCCTATTGGTACACGTATCTTTGGCCCTGTAACACGTGAACTTCGTGATAAAAACTTCATGAAGATTATTTCACTGGCACCTGAGGTTTTATAACTCATGAAAAAGATTATTAAAAGTGATCCAATTATCGTAACTGCGGGAAAGGATAAAGGTCGTCGTGGCAATGTAACAGAAGTTCTTGCGAATGGTAAGTTACTGATTGCAGGTATCAATGTTGCGAAGAAGCATCAGAAAGGTAACCCTAATGCGGGTATTTCTGGTGGTATCATTGAAAAAAATATGCCGATTGATGCATCTAACGTGATGTTAGTAAATCCAGCGACAGATAAAGGTGATCGTGTCGGTTTTAAACAGCTTGATGACGGCAAAAAAGTACGTTATTTCAAGTCAAATGGTGAAGTTGTTGCTTAACGTTTTTGTAAAACGTTAGCGCAATAATAATCAAGTTTTTAAGGTAAAGAAGAATGTCCAGATTACATACTTACTATCAAGAGACAATAGTAAAAGAACTAGCTGAAAAGTTAGAGCTTAAAAATGTCATGGAAGTGCCAAAAATCACTATGATCAGTTTGAATATGGGTTTAGGTGATGCAGTTGGCGATAAGAAAGTGGTTGAACATGCTGTTTCTGATATGACAAAAATCGCAGGGCAAAAGCCAGTGGTTACTATATCTCGTAAGTCAATTGCGGGTTTTAAAATCCGTGATAACTGGCCAATTGGGTGTAAAGTAAATTTACGTCGTGAGCGTATGTATGAGTTTTTGGATCGTTTGATTCATATCTCAATACCGCGTGTTCGTGACTTTCGTGGTTTAAACCCACGTTCATTTGATGGCAATGGTAATTATAGCTTAGGTTTTGATGAGCAAATTATTTTCCCAGAGATTGATTACGACAAGATTGATAAATTGCGTGGTTTGGATATTGCTATCACAACGACCGCAAAGAATGATGAACAAGGAAAAGCGTTGTTAGAAGCGTTTCAATTTCCTTTTAAACAGCAGAAATAAGACAGGACGATTGAGCTATGGCTAAGAAATCAATGATCGCTCGTGAAACTAAGCGCACTAAAATGGTGGCTAAGTTTGCGAAGAAAAGAGCAGATTTGAAGGAGATTATTCGTTCTCCAAATAGTAGTTTTGAACAGGTAATGGCAGCAACAGATGCTTTGCAAAAGCTACCACGTAATAGTTCAAAGGTTCGTCAGCGTAATCGTTGTAAGATAACGGGTCGTCCGCACGGTGTTTACCGTAAATTCGGTCTTTGTCGTAACAAATTAAGAGAGTCAGCCATGATCGGTGACTTGCCAGGTTTAACTAAGGCAAGCTGGTAATCAGGCTAGATAGGAATATAAATTATGAGTATGAGTGACCCAATAGCTGATATGTTAACCCGCATTCGTAACGGACAACGTGCGAATAAGGTTGATGTCTCCTTTTCTACTTCAAAAAAGAAGACGGCAATTTTAAATGTCTTAAAAGACGAAGGTTATATCTCTGGTTATGAAACATCGCCTGAAGAGGGTAAGCCAGTAACTAAAGTTGCTTTAAAATACTTCGATGGCAAACCTGTCATTAGTAAGATTCAACGTGTGAGTCGTCCTGGTCTGCGAATATTTCGTGGCAAAGATGAAATACCATCTGTTTTATTAGGTTTGGGTGTTGCGATTGTTTCTACATCAAAAGGTGTAATGAGTGATCGTTCTGCGCGTGCATCAGGTCAAGGTGGAGAAGTTATTTGCGTTGTTGAGTAGTTCTTTGTGAATACTTAAGTAATGTGGATAATTTAAATATAGGTATTAAATATGTCTAGAGTAGGAAAAATGCCAATCCAGCTTCCTTCTGGTGTAGAAGTGAAAGTTGATGGTCAAAACATTAATGTCAAAGGTAGTAAAGGTGTCTTTGATTACGTTATCCATGATCTTGTAGAAGTGTCGCAAGAAGATAATGTTGTTGCTTTTAAAGCAAAGAACGAAAAAGACAAAAAAGCGTGGGCAATGACTGGAACCATGCGTGCCGTTACCAATAATATGGTGCTGGGCGTAAGTGAAGGTTTTGAGAAAAAGCTTGAGCTAGTCGGTGTTGGTTATCGTGCGCAAGCACAGGGTAATAAACTTAACCTTACCTTAGGTTTTTCACATCCTGTTGTTCATGATGTGCCGGAAGGAATAACCGTTGAAACACCCAGCAATACAGAAATTATTTTACGTGGTATAGATAAGCAAAAAGTAGGTCAAACTGCTGCAGAGATTCGTTCTTATAGACCGCCTGAGCCATACAAAGGTAAGGGTGTTAAATATGCGGGCGAGCGTATTATCCGTAAAGAAGCTAAGAAGACGTAAAGGTAGTTTAAGATGAGTAAGAGAGTAGCAAGAATCCGTCGCGGTAAGCGCACACGTATGAAGATGCGTGAATTAGGTGTTGATCGTTTATCGGTTTACCGTAGCTCGCGTCATATCTATGCGCAGATAATCTCTGCGAATGATAATAGCGTTATTGCTTCAGCTTCAACTGTTGAAAAGTCGATGCGTGATGCACTTTCCTATACAGGAAATGCAGAAGCTGCTGCAGCCATTGGAAAGCTGGTTGCAGAGCGAGCAAAAGAAAAAGGTGTAGAGTCTGTAGCGTTTGATCGTTCTGGCTTTAAATATCATGGTCGTGTGAAGGCGTTGGCAGAAGCTGCGCGTGAAGCCGGTTTACAGTTCTAAAGGTTTATAAAAATGGCTAGAGCAGATAATACAGAAAAAGCAACAGACGGCTTACAAGAGAAGCTTGTTCATGTTAACCGTGTTGCCAAAGTAGTAAAAGGCGGACGTGTGTTCGGTTTTACCGCATTGGCAGTGGTCGGTGATGGTAATGGTCGTATTGGTTTTGGATACGGAAAAGCAAAAGAAGTACCTGTTGCTATTCAAAAAGCCATGGAAAAAGCACGTAAGAATATCGTAAAAGTTGCTTTAGTTGATGATACGTTACAGTATGAAATTAATGCGCGTCACGGTGCGGCACATGTGTTTATGAAGCCGGCATCTGATGGTACGGGTATCATCGCAGGTGGTGCAATGCGTGCTGTATTTGAAGTGGTTGGTGTAAAGAACGTGTTGGCCAAATGTGTGGGTTCGCGTAACCCTATTAACGTTGTACGTGCTACTATCAGAGGTCTTGCTGAGATGAGTTCGCCAGAAAGTATTGCTGCTAAACGTGGCAAAACGGTAGAAGAGATTAGAGGTTAATCATGGCTGCTACTAAACAAGTAAAGCTAACCGTCGTTCGTAGTATGAACGGTCGTTTAAAATCACATAAATCATGTGCGCGTGGCTTAGGTTTACGCAAAATGCATAATCCGGTTGTCGTTAATGACACGCCAGAGAATCGCGGCATGATTAATAAAATTTCTTATATGCTAAAAATTGAAGACGCATAAATAAAAATTTTAAAATTAACGTTGCTGATGTAACGTTTGATGAAGAAAGTAACAGGAATTAGAGCGATGAATCTAAATACAATTAAACCAGCAGATGGTAGTAAAAGTGATCGTAAACGCGTTGGACGCGGTATCGGTTGTGGCTGGGGAAAGACATGTGGACGTGGGCATAAAGGTCAAAAATCTCGTTCAGGTGGTTTCCATAAAGTAGGTTTTGAAGGTGGTCAAATGCCTTTGCAACGTCGCTTGCCTAAAGTTGGTTTTAGCTCGCGCGTTGGTCGCGTAAGTGCAGAATTACGTTTACATGAGCTTGATAAAGTAGAAGCTGATGTGATTGATGTAGCCGCGTTACAGAAAGCTAACTTAATTACAAAAAATATCTTAAACGTGAAAGTAATGCTTTCAGGTGAAATTAAAAAAGCAGTTACTTTGAAAGGAATTAAAGTAACTAAAGGCGCTAAAGCAGCGATCGAAGCCGCTGGTGGAAAAGTCGAAGACTAAGCGATACAGGGGTTAATTAAGTGGCAGCGAATAACGCAACAGGTATGCTCAGTGGTATGAGCAATATTAAAGAGATTAAACAAAGGCTTGCCTTTGTTTTTTTCGCTTTGATTGTTTATAGGATCGGTACATTCATTCCAATTCCGGGTGTTAATCCGGAGGTTTTACAACAGTTTTTCGAGCAAAATACAGGCACCATTCTAAGTGTATTTAATATGTTCTCAGGTGGCGCTTTAGAGCGTTTAAGCCTTTTTGCATTGGGTATAATGCCTTATATATCCTCATCGATAATTGTACAGTTGACGACGCATGTCATACCTTCTATGCAACAGTTGAAGAAAGAAGGAGAAGCAGGAAAGCGTAAAATAACCCAATATACGCGTTACGGTACCGTTGCTTTGGCGTTGTTCCAAAGTCTCGGAATAGCGATGGCACTTGGCGGTCAGGATCAAGGTGGTGGTCAAACAATCGCATTGAATCCGGGTACTGGCTTTATTATTACTACGGTTGTTTCGTTGGTAACAGGTACATTGTTTTTGATGTGGTTGGGCGAGCAAATTACCGAGCGTGGAATAGGTAATGGAATATCGCTGATTATATTTGCAGGTATTGTTGCGGGCTTACCGTCAGCAATAGGTGGTACCTTAGAGTTAGCAAGAAATGGCGAATTATCTTCTGCTTTTGTAATCATATTGATGGCAATGGCACTATTAGTCACCGCGTTTATTGTTTTTGTTGAGCGTGGACAACGGCGTATTACGGTGAATTATGCTAATCGCCAACAGGGTAGAAAAATGGCGATGGGGCAGTCCAGTCATCTGCCATTGAAGCTAAATATGGCAGGTGTTATTCCTCCTATATTTGCATCCAGTATTATTTTGTTTCCTTCTACCTTTGGTAAGTGGGTTTCAGAATCATCCGGTATGGAAGGGTTGCAAGATATTGTAACGATGATACAACCCGGTCAGCCTTTGTATGTGTTTCTTTATGGATTGGCGATTGTGTTTTTTACTTTCTTTTATACAGCATTGGTTTTCAACTCAAGAGAGACTGCTGATAATTTAAAGAAAGCGGGTGCATTTATACCGGGAATACGACCAGGTAAAGAAACTGCTAAATATATTGATGGTGTAATGACTCGCTTAACTGCGGTGGGTGCTATTTATATTACGTTGGTTTGTTTGTTGCCTGAATTTTTGATTCTTGGCTGGAATGTGCCATTTTACTTTGGTGGCACTTCTTTGTTGATTATTGTTATCGTAGTTATGGATTTCTTAGCTCAATTACAATCACATATGATGTCACATCAGTATGAAGGTTTGATGAAAAAAGCAAACTTCAAAGCGAGTGGCGGTAAAGGGAAAAAGGGAAAGAAGTAATATTCTTCTTTTCACGGATTTGTCACGAATATAAGGTTAGAGGTTTAAGTCATGAAGGTACGTGCTTCTGTTAAAAAAATGTGTCGTAATTGTCGCGTCATTAAACGTAAGGGAATTGTACGTGTTATTTGTACAGATCCTCGTCACAAACAACGTCAGGGCTAGGTCGAACTTTATAGTTGTACTTATTTTTGATAATACTGAATTTTTTATTGATTAACATTGGTGAATCGGGTATCTTTGCCCGCCTTTCCAAATAGACTGGAGAATAGTTATGGCTCGTATCGCGGGTATTAACGTTCCTGATAACAAACATGCCGTCATTGCTTTAACTTCAATCTATGGCATAGGTAGTACACGTGCAGAATTAGCATGTGTTGAAGCTAAAGTGGCACCTGATACAAAAATCAGTGCGCTTTCGGAAGATGAGATTGAACGCATTCGTGCTGAAATCGGAAAATTCACGGTAGAAGGTGATCTTCGTCGTGAAGTCTCAATGAATATTAAGAGCCTTATGGATCTTGGTTGTTATAGAGGCATTAGACATCGTCGTGGTTTGCCACTTCGCGGTCAACGTACTAAAACGAATGCACGTACACGTAAAGGACCACGTAAGCCAATTCGTAGATAAATTGGTGTTGGGTTCATTTAGAATATTTTAGATAAATTTAAACGGGTAATTAGCAATGGCAACAGCGCCAAAAGCACGTAAAAAGACAAAGAAGTCGATTAGTGATGGAATTGCACATATACATGCATCTTTCAATAATACGATTATAACGATTACAGACAGACAAGGTAATACTTTAGCTTGGGCTACTGCTGGTGGTTCTGGTTTTCGTGGTTCACGTAAAAGTACGCCATTTGCTGCACAGGTTGCTGCAGAGCGTGCGGGTGAAGCGGCAAAACAATTTGGTTTGAAAAACCTTGATGTGAAAGTGAAAGGGCCAGGTCCTGGACGTGAATCAGCGGTTCGTGCATTGAATAATATTGGTTATAAAATTACTAATATAGATGATGTTACGCCGATTCCTCATAACGGTTGTCGTCCCCCCAAAAAGCGTCGTGTATAGTCGCTAATTACTTAAAACCCTAGATTAGATAAATAAAGTATCAAGAGATAGTTATGGCTAGATATATTGGACCAAAATGTAAACTAATGCGTCGTGAAGGCACTGACCTTTATTTAAAAGGACGTGGTCGTTCTTTAGAAAATAAATGTAACCTAGAAAAGATTCCAGGTGTTCATGGCGAGCGTCGTACACGTTTATCGGAATACGGTATTCAGTTGCGTGAAAAGCAAAAGGTTCGTCGTACTTATGGTGTGCTTGAAAAGCAATTCCGTAACTATTTTAAAGAAGCAGTGCGTCGTTCTGGCTCAACCGGTGAAAACTTGTTACAGCTATTAGAGTGTCGTCTAGATAATGTTGTTTATCGCATGGGCTACGGTTCTACTCGTTCAGAATCTCGTCAATTAGTGAGTCACAAGGCCATTATGGTTAACGGTACTATCGTTAATATACCTTCTTATCAAGTAAATCCTGGTGATGTTGTTTCAATTCGTGAAAAAGCGAAGAATCAAACGCGTATTCAAGATGCGGTTTCAGTTGCTGATCAAATTGGCTTTCCTGAGTGGGTCGAAGTGGATACCAAGAAGCTTGAAGGTACGTTTAAAGCGATGCCAGAGCGCGAAGAGTTACCTGCAGAGATTAATGAATCTCTTATTGTGGAACTGTACTCTAAGTAAGTTAATGACTTATAAGTAGGTTAATGACTTAAGTAGCTAAATACTTAAGTTAGTCAAAGACTCTAAATAGTAGAGTCTGAGTTGAGGAATATATAGTGTCGAAATCAATAGATTTACTAAAGCCCCGTAATATTCAGGTAAAAGACCTGGGTAATTACGCATCTAAGATTGTGTTAGAACCTTTAGAGCGTGGCTTTGGGCATACTCTTGGAAATGCATTGCGCAGAATTTTACTGTCGTCTATTCCTGGTTGTGCGGTTACCGAAGTAAAAATCACGGGTGTTGAGCATGAATATACCGCCATTGATGGTGTTCAAGAAGATGTTGTTGATATTCTACTCAACCTTAAAAAATTAGCATTTCGTTTAAATACTAAAGATGAAGTAGAGCTTGATCTTCGTAAGAAAGGCCCCTGTGTCGTTACTGCTGCAGATATTACATTAGATCATGATGTTGAAATCGTTGATCCTGATGCAATTATTGCAACATTAACAACAGATACCGAACTTGAAATGTCCATGAAAATAGCGAAAGGACGTGGTTATCAACCTGCTTCTGTTCGTCGTGGTCCTGATTCTCCCGAACTACCTTTAGGTACGTTAGTATTGGACGCAAGTTTTAGTCCCGTTATCCGAGTATCGTATGATGTTGATAGTGCGCGTGTTGAAAATCGCACGGATATGGATAAGTTAATACTTGAATTGCAAACAGACGGTTCGATTGATGCTGAAGAAACAATCAGCGATGCGGCAACCATCTTGCATGAGCAACTAGCAGTATTCTTCGATCTAACTATTATTGAGCCAGAGCCAGAAGAAGAGCCAGAGCCAGAGATTGATCCTGTATTACTACGCCCTGTTGATGATCTTGAGTTAACCGTACGTTCTGCAAACTGTTTGAAGGCAGAGCAAGTTTACTACATTGGCGATCTCGTTCAGAAAACAGAAGTAGAGCTACTTAAAACACCTAATTTAGGTAAAAAGTCGCTAACAGAAATAAAAGATATTTTAGCTTCACATGGTCTTACACTGGGTGCTCGCCTAGAAAACTGGCCACCTGCAGCTATTGAAAATAAAGATGCACGAATCGGCTAAGTTCACTTTGTGAATTATTAGTTTGTATTTAAAATTGGTTTTGTGCTGTAAATTAAGTATTTAGAAAAGGTTTAATCATGCGTCATCGTAAAATAGGTCGACAGTTAAGTCGCAACAGTAGTCATCGTAAAGCAACATTACAAAGTTTATCTAATGCTTTGTTTACTTATGGTGCAATTAAAACAACCGTTGCTAAGGCTAAAGAACTTCGCCGTGTGGCAGAGCCGTTAATTACACGTGCTAAGAATGATTCTGTCCATAATCGTCGTACTGTATTTTCTCGCTTACGCGATAAAGCAACAGTCGGTATTCTTTTTAATGATTTAGGTCCTCGTTATAAAGAACGCCCAGGTGGATATACACGTATTATTAAATGTGGCTACCGCCCTGGAGATAATGCGCCAATGGCTTATGTTGAATTAGTCGATAGACCAGAGCCAGTTGCAGAAGCTACAGCAGAATAAGTCGTTAAAAATTAATTAAGAGCCGGGCTTGGGTCCGGCTTTTTTTGTGCCCGATAATATGTGAGCGGGTCTGACTGATTCTTTATTGGGGGTGTAGATACCATGAAGGAATCTTTGATAAACCTTTTTGATGCTAGTACACCGTCTAGGTTGATGCAACGACCCTTCAAAAAAAGAGCAACAACGTCATGAACGCTTACAAACCAACCCTCGGGCGATTTTGTGATACTCCGTTCCTGCTGTGTTGCAGTGTTCGACAAGGACGCTCCATTGCCTTCACACTGCGTCTTGTTTGCGAAGTATCGCAGACCGCTGAGTTCGTCACTTTAACCTAGTTCTCGGACAGCCTGCTAGAAGCTGTTTGATTGTTATCACTGACAGCAAGGTTCTTGTCGTTAAACTCTTTCGGTCTTAGATATTCTAAATTAATGATCATGAAGATTTTACGATAAATAATTGTTAGAATGCAACTATGCCAAATACAAAAATAGTCACAGGAAAAGAGGCGAAAAAAAGCGCTAAAGTGTTTAATTATGGGAATATTGCCGCTGTTCTTATTCCTTTCCCGTTATTTATTTTTTGGTTTGGTGCATCAATGTTTGTGTATGCTATGTATCGTCACCATCCTAATTCACGGGTAGGCTATTATACGCAAAAGGCCGCTTATCATTATTATACGTTAGCAGGCTTATTGATCCCCGTGATTACATTCGCGCCCAGTGATTTTTTCTTTAAATACGGATGGATGCTATGGTTGGCGTGTGTATTGGTGATAATCCCCTTGTCAATTCGGGAAATATTTAAGATTAACAAAGAAGACTGGCAAGATGCGGAGTTTAATAGTTAAAACCTCAGCATAACTTAGATGACGAGTAACGGCTAAAGCTCTAACCGCCACTGAGTTATACTGAGGTCTCCGTTAAATTAAAAACCATTATAAAATAGCTTTTCTAGGATTAATAAATGACGTTACGAAACAATTGGAAGTTGGTTGAAGTTGAAGCACTGTTTGATTTACCTTTTAACGACTTAATCTTCCAGTCGCATACAATTCATCGCGATAACTTTGATTCTAATACTGTTCAAGTAAGTACCTTGCTCAGTATAAAAACAGGTGCGTGTCCCGAAGATTGTTCTTATTGTTCACAAAGTGCGCGTAATGATACCGGTCTTGAACGTGAGCGTTTATTGCCTTTAGATGAAGTCATTACTGCCGCAACATTAGCAAAAGCCAATGGGTCTACACGTTTTTGCATGGGGGCAGCTTGGCGAAACCCGACGGATAAAAATCTTGAGCGTGTTGTTGATATGATTACCGCTGTTAAAGACCTAGGGATGGAAACCTGTGTAACACTGGGAATGTTAGAAGAAAAACAAGCCAGTCGCCTAAAACAGGCGGGGCTGGACTATTACAATCATAATTTAGATACATCGCCGGAGTTTTATGGTGAGGTCATTACTACGCGAACCTATCAGGATCGTTTAGATACACTAGAGCACGTGCGAGATGCGGGTATCAGTGTCTGTGCAGGCGGTATTTTAGGTTTAGGTGAAACCAGAAGGGATCGCGCTCGTTTGTTGCAAGAACTGGTTAATTTGCCTGAGCATCCACAATCAGTCCCCATAAATGATTTAGTGCAAATTCAAGGAACGCCTCTGGATGGTATAGATAAGCTGGATTCATTTGAGTTTATTCGCACCATTGCTGTCGCAAGAATACTTATGCCTCAATCGTATGTACGTTTATCTGCGGGGCGTGCTGAAATGAATGATGAAATGCAAGCACTGTGCTTTTTTGCAGGTGCTAATTCGATGTTTTATGGTGATAGGCTGTTAACGACTGATAACCCTGATGAAAGCCATGATTCCAAATTATTTTCTCGGTTAAATATTGAATATGAAAAAAATACTATTGAGAGTAGTTTGATTAATGTGTAAAAAGTTTCATTTGTTTGTTGATGTTATATGTTTTTATCGGCATAATGCGTCCTCTTTTTTAAGCTCTAGCGGGGGCAGATAGTGCCTAATATTACATCAGCAAAAAAACGTGTTCGTCAGGCGGAAGTTCGTCGTCAACATAATAAACATATTCGTTCAGGTATGCGTACTACAGTTAAAGCTGTTATTACCGCAATTGAAGCAGGTGATAAAACGGTAGCGACTGATGCTTATAAAGTAGCTATTCCGGCGATTGATTCCAGTGTTTCAAAAGGTGTTCTTAATAAGAATAAAGCCGCACGTCACAAGAGTCGTTTAAACGC
>CAZMWD010000014.1:0-8081 GCA_964569685.1 uncultured Cocleimonas sp.
TCCATAATTCTAATAAGGAAATTCACACAATAAATATCAGGTGAAAAATATGAGAATGGATAAACTAACCAGCAAGTTTCAATTGGCATTACAGGATGCGCAATCCAATGCATTGGGGCGTGATCATCAATTCATTGAACCTGCACATTTAGCCATTGCGTTACTTGATCAAGAAGGTGGCAGTGCGCGTTCTTTATTAGCACAAACAGGCGTAAACGTTAATTTATTTCGCTCACAATTAGGCGAGATACTGGATCGTATGCCAACGGTAACCGGTGGTAATGAGGGGGATATTCACGTATCCAATGATCTATCGCGTTTATTAAATGCAACGGATAAATTAGCGCAAAAGCGAGATGATCAATACATTTCTTCCGAGTTGTTTTTACTTGCACTACTGGATGATAAAGGCTCGGTGGGCGATGCCTTGCGCAAAGCAGGCGCGACCAAACAAGCACTTGAAAAGACGATTGAAACGGTGCGAGGCGGGCAATCTGTGGATGATCCTAATGCCGAAGATCAGCGCGAAGCACTTAAAAAATACACGATTGATTTAACCGAACGCGCCGAGCAGGGCAAGATAGACCCGATCATTGGGCGCGATGAAGAAATTCGCCGTATGGTGCAAATATTACAACGCCGTACTAAAAACAACCCCGTGATTATTGGTGAACCGGGTGTAGGTAAAACCGCATTAGTTGAAGGCTTAGCACAACGTATTGTGAATGGAGAAGTGCCTGATAGCGTGAAAGGCAAACGTCTTTTGTCGCTGGATTTGGCAGCGTTATTAGCAGGCGCAAAATTCCGTGGTGACTTTGAAGAGCGTTTGAAAGCGGTTTTAAGTGATGTGGCTAAATCCGATGGCAACATCATTTTATTTATTGATGAAATTCATACGATGGTTGGCGCGGGTGCATCTGAAGGGGCAATGGATGCGGGTAATATGTTAAAGCCCGCATTAGCGCGTGGCGAATTGCATTGTGTTGGCGCAACGACCTTAGATGAATACCGAAAATATATTGAGAAAGATGCTGCGCTTGAGCGTCGTTTCCAAAAAATTATTGTAGATGAACCTAGCGTTGAAGACACTATTGCGATTTTACGCGGATTAAAAGAGCGTTACGAAGCGCATCATGGTGTGGAAATTACCGACCCTGCAATCGTAGCGGCGGCGACTTTATCACATCGTTATATTAGTGATCGCCAGTTGCCAGATAAGGCAATTGACTTGATTGATGAAGCGGCATCGAGAATTCGTTTGGAAATTGATTCAAAACCAGAATCAATGGATAAACTGGAGCGTAAGTTAATTCAGTACAAAATCGAGCGTGAAGCGTTGAAAAAAGAGGAGGATGACGCATCTAAAAAACGTTTGTCTGAACTGGAAGGAAAAATTGAGATACTAGAGAAAGAATATTCTGATCTGGAAGAAATCTGGAAAGCAGAAAAAGCCGTCGTGCAAGGTACAGCACATATCAAAGAAGAACTTGATCAAGTGCGCATTGAGTTGGAAACAGCGCATCGTGCAGGCGATTTACAACGCATGTCTGAATTGCAATACGGGCGTATTCCAGAATTAGAAAAACAATTGCAAGAAGCGAATGAGACGGATGTAACCGAAGACTTCCAGTTGTTAAGAAATAACGTCACAGAAGATGAAATTGCCGAAATTGTTGCTATGTGGACGGGCATTCCTATCTCTAAAATGCTCGAGGGTGAGCGCGATAAATTACTGCGTATGGAAGATGAATTACGCAAGCAGGTGATTGGGCAAACAGAGGCAATTATTGCCGTTTCTAATGCGATTCGCCGTTCGCGGGCAGGTTTGTCTGATCCGAATCGACCTAACGGCTCGTTCCTATTTCTTGGGCCAACGGGCGTGGGTAAAACCGAACTCAGTAAAGCACTGGCAAACTTTTTGTTTGATACAGAAGAAGCGATGGTGCGCGTTGATATGTCTGAGTTTATGGAAAAACATTCGGTGGCACGTTTAATCGGCGCACCTCCTGGCTATGTAGGTTATGAAGAAGGGGGTTACTTGACCGAGTTAGTGCGTCGCAAACCTTATTCGGTAATTTTGCTGGATGAAGTTGAAAAAGCGCATCCTGATGTATTCAATATCCTACTACAAGTGTTGGATGATGGTCGTTTAACCGATGGACAAGGGCGCACCGTTGATTTCAGTAATACGGTGATAATTATGACATCCAATATGGGTTCGGATGTCATTCAGGCGATGACTAAAGATGAAAGCACGGGTTACGATGAGATGAAAAATGCAGTGATGGAGATAGTATCAACCCATTTCCGTCCTGAATTTATCAACCGTATTGATGATAGTGTGGTGTTTAGACCGCTTGGAAAAGAAGAAATCCGTCAAATTGCAGCCATTCAATTGCATATTTTAGGTAAGCGATTAGCCGAAAGAGAGCTTAAAATTGAATTTAGCGATACTGCTTTAGACTTGATTGGTGATGAAGGTTTTGATCCTGTTTTCGGTGCGCGCCCCTTAAAACGCGCGATTCAGAATGAGATTGAAAATCCATTGGCGCAGAAGTTGTTATCAGGTGAATATACTTCTGGCGATACAATTATCGTTGATATTGCTGATGGGAGTATTGTTTTTAGTTAACTTTAAATAAAGGCGATTGAATTATACGGACATAAAATTATAATTTATGTCCGTATTTGGTATATAATTGCTATAAATGACAAATTTAACCAAAAAAATGTCCGTATTAGGTCAATTAAAGCAAACGTCATCTCCGCTTAGTTTGCCCGAAATATCAGAACTTATCTCTAACAAAGTACACGAACGCACCCTGCGACGTTGGTTAGTCAGCTGGGTAGAATCAGGCGTGTTGGAGCGAACGGGTAAGAAGCGTGGCACACGTTATGCCTATATTCATAAGCCAATAAATGATTTACCCACTGCTGAATTTTCATTTCTTAAAAATATTCCTAAACACCGTCGCCCTGTTGTATTGGAGCAAATTCGTGATTTATGGACGCATACATCGACAGCTTTAGAAGGCAATACACTTACGCTCGGTGATACATACGCAATATTAGGATTAGGGCTGACCATTTCGGGAAAGCCCCTGAGTGAACATCAAGAGATTGTTGGTCATGCGAAAGCAATTGATCTACTTTATAAAAGTATCTCAAAACCTTTAGATAAAACACTGATTTATGAATTGCACAAAGCCGTACAAACAGAAATAGTGAATGATATTTTCAAGCCCATGGGTGCATGGAAAGTAGAAGTAAACGGCACACATGCGGTTACAACCGAAGGTGATCAGATATTTATAGAGTATGCGAACCCACTGCACGTTGATGGTTTGATGGAAGAGGTGATTGATGCGTTAAATTCAATAGAGAGTCAATCGGTTACATTAGATAATGCGGCTTACTATTACGCCAAATTCCACATGGCAATCGCACACATTCACCCATTTTGGGATGGCAATGGACGTATTGCCCGACTGTTAGCTAACTTAATTTTATTTAAAGCAGGCTTACCACCGATTGTTATCGAAAAATCAAAACGCCGTGAATATATTGAGTGTTTGGCGGATTATCAAATTAAAGTAGGGCAACTCACCAATAGCAGTGGTGTTTGGCCCGCTGAATATGCACTACAGCCGTTTGTGGTGTTTTGTCAGGGTGCTTATTCGGTGACTAAGGATTTAATTGAGAAAGCAAAATAAATCATTATCCTATTTCATTACAGTGAGACCTCCGTATAGTTGCTGATCAACCCACTTCTTTATCAAGAGAATACTTTGTCAAAATTAAAAATTATCTACGCAGGTACGCCAGACTTTGCTGTGCCAGCACTGCAAGCCTTAATCAATTCAGAACATGATGTTATTGCAGTTTATACCCAGCCCGACCGTCCCGCAGGGCGTGGTCGACAAATACAATTTGGCCCAGTTAAACAAATTGCTGTCGATGCGGGTATTCCTGTAGAACAACCGCTTTCATTAAAAGATGCTACGGATGAAGGAAAGCTCGCACAAAAAATATTGGCTGATTATCAAGCAGATGTGATGGTGGTCGCAGCGTATGGTTTGATTTTGCCACAAGCAGTTTTGGATATGCCGAAATACGGTTGTTTAAATATCCACGGTTCATTGTTACCGCGTTGGCGTGGTGCTGCGCCCATTCAACGTGCGATTCAGGCAGGCGATATTGAAACCGGTATCACTATTATGCAAATGGCACTGGGCTTAGATACGGGCGATATGTTGTACAAAACAGTTTGCCCAATTACGGCTGAAGATACAGGGCAAACAATCCATGATCGTTTGGCAAATGAGGGGGCAAACGCTTTGTTACAGGTGTTGATTCAAATACAGGAAAATAATTTATCACCCGAAAAACAAGATGAAAGCAAAACCTGTTATGCACATAAATTAACCAAGCAAGAAGCCGAAATTGATTGGACTCAATCAGCAAAACAAATAGATCAAATGATTCGTGCTTTTAACCCTTGGCCGGTGACTTATACGCAATATAATGGAAAACCATTGAGATTATTTATGTCTTCGTTTTTAACAAGCCCAGTTAAAAAGTGTGATGAGCCTGCGGGTACTGTGATCAGTGAATCGCCAGAAGGCATCCAGATAGCAACAGGGGATGGTGTGTTAAACCTTACACAACTACAACTACCCGGGAAAAAAGCCATGCAGGTGCGTGACTTTTTAAACGGTCGATCATTACTAGATCGTAAATTACCCTCATGAACACAGCTTTACCTACTAATCCTCGTGCGCAAGCAGCAAAAATTTTACAGCGTGTGATTTACCAAGGGGAATCATTAAATACTGCATTGCCCACTGATAGCGAGCCACTTACCCGTGATTTCTGCTATGGCTGTTTACGCTGGCATGAACCGTTATCGGCAATATTAGATGAACTAGTGAGCAAACCACTCAAGCAAAAAGACAAGGATATAGAGTGCTTATTGCGGGTAGGTTTGTATCAGATTATTTATCAAAAAACACCCGATCATGCGGCAGTCAATGAAACCGTAACAGCACTGAAAGACTTGAAAAAACCGTGGGCAAAAAAACTATTAAATGGTGTAATGCGCAGTTTTTTACGAGAGCAAGAAAGCCTTTTAGCAGAAATAGAAAAACGCCAAGTAGTTCGATATGCCTTTCCACTGTGGTTAATCCAAGCGATTAAAAAAGCCTACCCAGAAAACTGGGAAACTATTCTTCATGAAAGCAATCAGCGTGCGCCGATGACATTACGCGTCAACCTTTCTAAGCAAACGAGGGATGAATATTTAAGCAAGCTACAGTCAAGTGAGATTAAAGCATCACCTGTTGAACAAGTTAAAAGCGCAGTGGTACTAGATCAACCTATTAATGTACATGAGTTGCCCAACTTTGATGAAGGCGAAGCCTCTGTTCAAGATGCAGCAGCGCAATTAGCGACACTATTGTTAGACTGCAAAGACGGTATGAATGTACTGGATGCCTGCGCTGCACCGGGTGGTAAAACAGGGCATATTCTGGAAAGTGCCAAGCACTTATCGGTACTGGCAATTGATAGTAGCGAAAAGCGTTTACAACGTGTGACTGAAAATTTAGAGAGGCTGGGTTTTGATGCCCTAAATAGTAGTAACAATAAAATAACATTGCTTGCGATAGATGCAGCAGAAGTCGAAAGCTACCCCAGTAAAATACTTTTTGATCGTATTTTATTAGATGCACCTTGCTCTGCTACTGGCGTTATCCGTCGTCATCCTGATATAAAAGTATTACGGCGAGCCTCTGATATTGAATCGCTGCAACAACAGCAAAAACGTTTATTGGATGCACTTTGGGGGAAACTAAAAGTGGGTGGTATTTTATTGTATGCAACCTGCTCTATTTTGCCAGAGGAAAATGAAGGGCAAATAGCTGCTTTTTTAAAGCGCCAAAATGATGTTGAAGTACAACCAATGAACAAATCTCAAGGACATGGCAGGCAAGTTTTTCCGGGGGAAGAGAGTATGGATGGATTTTATTTTGCAAAACTGGCTAAAAAAGTGGAATAAAAAGGTCGAATTTAACTAAAAAGCACCTTTATTACACCTTTTATAATAAATTGGGTACTTTTTGCAACAAATTTATTGAAAATTGGTTAAAATACAACACATGTTATTTTTAATCCAATTTAATTTGCCATGTTTTTGCTAAAAACGTCAGCAAAAATATCAGCAATGTTGCGCACAGTATGTTTAATAATACTGTTTGCAGGGTCGTCTGTCGCATCTGCAACGGGGCAGGTATACTTTAAGGATTTTAAAATTCAGGGTGAGGCTCCTCAATACCACGTCTTGACGCGCGTAGAATATAAGCTTACAAAATATTTGAAAAATGCCTTGTTAAATGGCGTAACCTTAAATGCGCATGTGCAATTTCGTTTGGGGCAACATCGTAGTTGGTGGTTTAACAAAGATAAACCCTTGTTGACGGTGCAGTACCAATTAAAATATCATGCCTTGAGTCGACGTTACTTATTGACACGAAAAGATACTAATGAGCACTGGAATTTTAATAGTTTAGCTGGAACCTTAAGAAAATTGAGCGAATTACGCAAATATACGTTACCGCCATTACCGCAGATAGAAAAAGGCGAAGATTATTATATTCTCGCCGTCGCTGATATGGTGCCAGCCACTTTGAAACTGCCGTTGCGCTTGCAATCTTTGTTTAGTGATGAATTTTCCATTAGCAGTGAAGGTGTATTTTGGCCCTTACCCTGAGAACATTTCTGTTTCAGGTTCTTCCCGTCGTCATCACATTCATCTTGTTGGCAGTTTCTTTAGTACTGCTAAACATTTCGACCAATAATCCCCAGCAATCCAGCGATATACATGCATGGTTAATCCCACTTAATGTGGTGATCTTCTCGATACTTTCCTTATTAATTATTACCAGTGCTATCAAGGCATTTAAACGTTTGCGTGCGCGTCAGGCGGGTTCGCGTTATACCTTGCGTTTGATGTATGCGTTTTCTATTTTAACTATTTTGCCGGTATTGGTGGTTTCTTATTTCTCCATGAACTTTATTGGTGATCGAATTGATAACTGGTTTAATGTCAAAATTGAAGGTGCATTGGATGATTCATTAGAGTTAGCACGAAGTTCATTAGATGTACGTGTGCGTCAACATTTATTTAATCTGGAGCGTGTCGCAAAAGCACTGGCTATAACGGATGAGCTTGATTATTCCGCCTTTCTCGAACGTCAAATGCAGACCATGGGTGCTTACGAACTAGTGTTACTTGGCAGTAATAAGCGGGTCATTGTGTATAGTGGTTTTGATACAGGTACTTTGATTCCACATTTTCCGGCGGATAATATTTTCCGTAAGTTATCCAGTCGTGGACATATGTATCAGCTAGAACCAGTGGGCGAGGATGGTTTATATTCCCGTGTCGCGGTGACGTTGAAATCTGGTGTAGGTCGTGAAGATTTGATTTTAACAGCACTGTTTCCATTTTCTGATAAAGAACAGCTTTTAGCAGAGAATGTACAAAATACTTATAATCAATATCAAAAAATAAATTATCAACGTTCGATGATTAAAAATGGTTTTAGACAAGTGCTGTTGCTGATTATGCTTTTGTCTATTTTGTTTTCAGTCTGGGCCGCATTCCTCTATTCACAACGGTTAACGGAACCTGTGAGAACACTGTTAGAAGGAACGTTAGCAGTTGCATCGGGTAATTTACAGAAAAAACTACCGGTTACAGAAAAAGATGATTTTAGTTTGCTAGCGCGCTCGTTTAATACCATGACAGCACGGTTATTATCTGCTAGAAAAGAAAGTGAAGAAAGCCAGCAACGCATGACACAGCAACATGAATATTTGAGTGTGGTACTCGATAATTTATCGTCTGGTGTTATTACGCTAGATGATCATTTTGTAATAAGACGCATCAATACAGCAGCACTGCATATATTGAACATCCCTTTGCAACCCTTAGAAGGAAAAACGTTAAAAGCAGTCTGTGATCAAGCGCAAGGGTTAGATTCTTTTTATGAAACGGTAAAAGAACACCTGCCTTTTGAAAC
>CAZMWD010000014.1:8181-15844 GCA_964569685.1 uncultured Cocleimonas sp.
AAAACAATAAATAGAGGACACCTATGTCAGCACACTATATTTTGGTTGTAGATGATGAACCCGATATTCGCCAATTAGTGAGCGAAATACTTGAGGATGAAGGTTATGAAGTAGGCGTTGCTGAAAATGCAGAACAAGCAAAAGATATGCGTCGTAAACGTCGCCCAGACTTGGTCTTGCTGGATATTTGGATGCCAGGTGAAGACGGCATTTCTCTTTTAAAAAGCTGGCAAAAAAGTGGTGCATTGTATTGTCCGGTGGTGATGATGTCGGGGCATGGCACGATTGAAACGGCAGTTGAAGCAACCCGTTTGGGTGCGCATGATTTCATAGAAAAGCCGTTATCAATGGCAAAAATGCTATTAACCATTGAAAATGCATTACAATCTGATAAATTATTACAAGAAAACAAAGGTCTTCGTGATCAAATAAGCGCACCCGCAACGCCGATAGGCAATAGTTCTATAATGGACAATTTGCGTGAGCAAGCGCAACGCATAGCAGCCCACCATAAAACGGTATTAATTTATGGTGAGTCGGGTGTTGGTAAAGAAGTATTTGCTCGTTATATGCATAAACAAAGCGATACGAAAGATCGAGTATTTGTAAAAGCGACCGTCTCTTCGCTAGATGAAAAGCAAATGCAACGTAAATTGTTCGGTAGTGAATCAGACGATAAAGTAAGTTCTGGCTTGCTGGATGAAGCCAATGGCGGTTGTCTCTATTTATCGGATATAGCAGCACTCACAACAGAAACGCAAACACGTTTGCTCGCAGCACTACGTGATGGACATTACACGCGTGTAGATGGACAAGATAGTATTGACATGAATGTGTTGCTAATCGCTTCGTCACAACATGATTTACGTGATGATGTGAATGCCGGTGAATTTAATGATGAGCTTTATCAACGATTAAACGTAGTGCCATTAGTGATACCAGGGCTAAGAGATCATCCTCAAGATGTTCCAGAACTATTAAATTACTATGTGGATCAATTAATAGAAGTCGATGGTTTACCTTATCGGCATTTTTCGGTATCGGCGCAAAACTTGCTAAGAAATCATAGTTGGTTGGGTAATGTTCGTGAATTACGAAACTTGGTGCAACGCCTGCTGATCATGGGTACAGAGACTGAAATTTCGCAAGATGAAGTAGAAGAAGCCTTAGGCGCAGAAATTGCAATATTCGCAAAGTCCGTTGCCATCGCGCCAAATAGTTTATTTGAATTGCCATTAAGGCAAGCGCGTGATCAGTTCGAACATGATTATCTAGATCACCAGCTAAAGAAAGTAGATGGGAATGTCAGTAAACTAGCGAAAGTAGTGCAAATGGAGCGAACACATTTGTATCGCAAGATGCGATCCCTAGATATCGACCCAAAAAAATACGGCAAAAAATAATATCACTCAGCTTACCCTTAATACTCACCATTTCGGCGTTGGGGAATGGTCATTTACGCTTGCGATATTATGGTAAATAATTACTCCAAAAGTAATAGCACCCTGAGCGGGGTCGAAGGGAAGGGCGTGGTATCTTGCCTCTAACGTAATTAGTGCCGACAAAGATTTGGAACAACCAATGCTTACTTTTATTCCTACGGGAACGTAATAACAATGAATATCGTAATTCTAGGTGCAGGTCAGGTGGGTGCTTCGTTGGCGCGTAATCTGGCGAATGAAGATAATGATGTTACGATCATTGATACCGATGCTACGGTGTTGCGGGAACTGCGTGAAAAACTCGATGTGCATACCAAGCAGGGGCATGCTTCGCATCCGGATGTGTTGGAACAAGCCAATGTGAATGATGCGGATATGCTGATTGCAGTTACAAACAGTGATGAAGTTAATATGATGGCGTGTCAGGTGGCTTATAGTTTGTTTCGCACCCCCACAAAAATTGCCCGAATCCGGGCAGCAGGTTACTTGCAACATCAAGAGTTATTTACACCTGAATTGATTCCAGTTGATGTGCTGATTAGTCCAGAGCAGTTAATTACTGATTATATTTATCGTCTTATTTCTAACCCCGGCACAATGCAAGTACTCGATTTTGCTAATGGCAAAGTGCGCCTTGTTTCAATAATAGCGTTTCACGAAGGGCCATTGGTGGGGCATGAAATTAAAACAATTAGAGAGCATTTACCCGATGTCAAACTGCGCATAACCGCTATTTTTAGAAAAGGTAAGGCGATTATACCCAGTGGTAGTACCGTTATTGAAGCGGATGATGAAATTTTTGTGATTGCCAGTGCGCAACATATTCGAGCCATTGTTAGCGAACTTCGCAGTGTAGATAAACCGTATAAACGCGTTATGATCGCAGGCGGTGGAAACGTAGGCAGACGACTTGCAATGGCGTTGGAAGAATCACGTTCGCAAGTTAAGATCATTGAAAAAGACACAGATACCGCAAAAAATCTTGCAGAAACCTTAAATAAAGCCATTGTACTTGAAGGTGATGCCGCTGATGAAGCATTGCTGCTAGAAGAAAATATTGATAGCGTCGATATTTTTTGTGCGCTAACCAATGATGATGAAGCGAATATTTTATCGGCAATGCTGGCAAAAAGATTAGGTGCGCGAAAGGTCTTGTCGCTGGTGAATCGTACCGGTTATGTTGATCTGGTTGAAAGCGCCAATATAGATATGGCGGTGTCGCCACAACAAATAACGATTGGTGCATTATTAACGCACGTGCGCAGTGGCGATATTGTTTCGGTGCATGCTTTGCGCAAAGGCGCGGCGGAAGTCATCGAAGTCATTGCACATGGTGATAAGAAAAACTCGCGTGTCGTAGGGCGTAAACGAGTGGATCTTAAATTCCCACCAGGTGCCACAATCGGTGCCATTGTACGTGATGATGAGGTAATCATGCCGCATCAAGAAACAATCATAGAAGAAAACGATCATGTGATTCTTTTTCTTGCTGATAAACGTTATGTGCCAGCGATTGAAAAAATGTTCCAAGTAGGCGTTGGTTATATTTAAGTATGCAATTATTTGTCATACAACGAATTCTTGGTTTATTACTGGTCATTTTTAGTTTTACCATGTTGCCACCTGTTCTGGTGGGCTGGATTTATGATGATATTTCTCTATCGCCTTTTATCAAAGGTTTTTTCTTACTGTTAATTGTCGGAAGCGTTATGTGGTTTCCGGTGCGTCATCAAAAAAGAGAACTACGTTTACGCGAAGGCTTCTTAGTTGTTGTTTTATTTTGGGCTGTTTTGGGTGTATCTGGATCTGCGCCCCTGCTGTTTTCGAATGAATTGCAAATATCGTTTGTCGATGCGGTGTTTGAATCAATTTCTGGGCTGACGACCACGGGCGCAACCGTTATTGTTGGTTTAGATGATCTTCCTCGTTCTATTTTGTTTTATCGCCAGCAACTACAATGGCTGGGTGGTATGGGCATTATTGTGTTAGCGGTTGCGATTTTACCAATGCTCGGAATTGGTGGCATTCAGTTGTACCGTGCCGAAACACCGGGCCCGATGAAAGATTCCAAATTAACGCCGAGAATAAAAGGTACGGCTAAATTACTGTGGATTATCTATGTTGCTTTTACCGTTCTGTGTGCGTTAGCCTATTACTTTGCAGGTATGGATGCCTTTGATGCGATTACCCATAGTTTTTCAACGATTTCAATTGGTGGTTTTTCTACTCACGATGCCAGTATGGGCTATTTTTCCAGTCACACGATTGAAATGGTTGCCGTTGTCTTTATGTTGTTGTCGGGCGCAAACTTTGGTTTGCATTTTTTGGCTTGGCGCTCAATGAGTTTGGGTACATATTATCGAGATTCAGAGTTTCGTTTGTATGCCATTTTACTATTTGTATTAACCTTGGTGGTATTGGCTTATCTTTATTCTATGCATGTTTACAGTAGCCTTTCAGAATCCTACTTTCATGCTATTTTCCAAGTCGTTTCGATTGCAACCACCACCGGATTTACCACCACCGATTATAGTCATTGGCCCGGTTTTCTGCCTGTTTTACTCGTGTTTGCCAGTTTTGTAGGAGGCTGTGCAGGCTCTACCGGTGGCGGAATGAAAGTGGTTAGGGTTCTCTTATTATTTAAACAAGGCTGGCGTGAGGTAATGCGCCTGATTCATCCTAATGCACGTATCGCAGTCAAACTGAATCGCAAGCCCGTTGAGCGGGATGTAATACAAGCAGTGTGGGGGTTCTTTTCCGTTTATATCGCTGTTTTTGTGTTTTTTATGTTGGTATTGATGGCAACAGAAATGGATCAAGTGACCGCCTTTTCTGCAGTAGCCGCCACCTTGAATAACTTGGGGCCGGGTCTGGGGGAAGTGGCTAGTAATTATAAAAATATTGGTGATTTTTCTAAGTGGATACTCTGTTTATTAATGCTGCTAGGTCGATTGGAAATATTTACCTTGTTGGTTGTATTAACGCCTGCATTTTGGCGAAGATAAATATCTATTTTATAAGCTATGACAAATAAATTAAATAAATGGAACGAAGCTTATCAAGAGGCTGATATTGCAACAGCTACTCCTGCTCAAGTATTGTTAGAGAATGAATATTTGCTACCAAAAAAGGGTGATGCACTTGATTTAGCCTGTGGGCGTGGCGGTAATGCCTTATTTCTGGCTCGTTTAGAATTATCTGGCTTTCAGGTGGATGCAGTAGATATTTCTCCTGTGGTGCTGGATAAATTAAAACAATACGCCACTCAGCATAGCTTAAATATTAATTGTCATTTAAGAGATATTGAATCAGAAGGTCTGCCACAAAAACAATACGATGTAATTGTAGTGAGCTATTTTTTATATCGCGATTTGTTCCCCGCTATTGTGAATGCGTTAAAACCTAATGGTTTATTGTTTTATCAAACGTGGGGTCAAAAAAAGGTGGATGATGCCGGTCCGAATAGCCCACAATTTCGTTTAGCTCCTGCAGAATTATTAAGCCTTACAAAGTCTTTAATGCCTGTGTTGTATCGTGATAATGGGACGATGGGTAACGTTAATGAAGGCTTGAGAAATGAAGTGATGCTTATTGCTCGTAAGGTATAATGGTTTGACAGTCAGAATGTTTTATATTCTAGGCAATAAAAAGCGGAAAGATGCTTTTTATTGCCGAATGCATAAGCTTGTTAATGGTTTAGTGTTTATGCTCAGGCTTAGGCTTAGGCTCAGGCTCAGGGTAGTAAGGTGCTAATGCTTCAATGCTCTTCTTGAGGTCTTTTACAAAGCTTATGTCAGCATTTTGTTTAGCCTTCATCGCAGCAACAATGACTGTATGGTGCTTTGTCAAACGTTCTGTGTAGTCTTTTTGCTTTGATTTTACCCGCTGGGTTAAAAAATAATCGCTGATAGTCGATATGATATTCTGCGCATGTTGCTCTTTATTCAATTACCCAGCGCACTTTTTGGTTTATGGATTGTGCATCTGTCTTACTGGATAGTTCACCGATTAGCTTCATTGATTTTTCTATGGTAGCGGCGTCTTCAAGCATTAGTTTGATGCGCGCATGATCATCAAAGATTCCGCACGGAATTTGGCAGTGTGCGTGTGCTAGCTGTGGAGATATAAAACCGATCATTATAATAGCAATGGTGAGTATCATATTTCTGGACTGTTTAATCATGCTTAATATTCCTGATTTTTGTTAAAAAAATTCATTGAGTTCTTATTTTAGAACTTTCCCCTGATGTACGTAATAATTAGTTAATGAATATATTTCAACAGCTGATAGTGTTTGATAAGTGCTGTAAACACAATTGTAGTCGCCACTGAGTTACGTTGAAGTCTCTATAAACGTGTTAAATATAATGGGTAAAAATTAATATAGGTTAATTTTATTATTATTTATTTGATTAAAATAGTGTTTGTGTAGGAACTGTTAGGATTTATAAAATGAAATATATGACTACAAACAACTTTAGAGGTTTTCCTACTGAATGTAGGAAATGCTCCGTTCGAGAAATGGCTTTGTTCAAAGGTGTGCCGTTGGAGCGCCTAAATTGGACCCAAAACTATCGAAAAGAACAGATTAAAGTCCCTGCTAGGTCAACAATTTTTCAAGAAGGGGAAAACCACGATTTCATTTATACCTTATATAGTGGTTGGGGAATAATCTATAAGACCGTAAGAAATAATGGCAAACGTCAAATATTACGCTTTTTATTACCGGGTGATTTAATTGGTTATCAGACTAATGCAAAGGGTGTTATTGCTCATTCGGCTGGAACGGTAACCGAATCTATTTTGTGTGCTTTTCCTCGTGCTAAATTAATGCCTATGCTCAGGGAAAACCCCGAATTGGCTATCCGGCTAGTCAATATGGAGTCACGTGATATGTCTTTATGCCAAAACCATTTGATGGCGGCAGGAAGGAAAACAGCCAGAGAAAGTATCGCTTTTTTGTTGATGGAGCTTTTTTATAGGGTTCAATTTCAGATTGAAGATAGTTATTCACCTTCTGCCCAAACGATTGACTTTCCGGTTACTCAAGAAGATATTGGTGATGCTTTGGGTTTAACTAATGTGCATGTAAACCGCGTAATCAAAGAATTAATGAATGAAAAGCTTATTTATTGCCATAAAAAGAAACTCGTTATTCTTAATGAAAAGGTGTTATCTGAAATTGCCGAATTTAGCCCAGATATGATAGCGCCTCATCCGTTGGTTTAGAGGAATATGTTTTTATATTCTGGTAAAAAATTGAAATATAAATAGATTCTTTTCAAAACCCGTTTTATTTATTGTTAATTTGTAACTTGTCAGAAAAGCATTAATTAAGCTGTGTTAAATGTAAGCTATAACAATTAAAACTAACTTAGGTTAGTTTTAATTACCTCATCTCGAATTATAGTCTCTTGAACCTATTTTCGAGTAGGTGCTTTACAAATGGAAACAATCCATAGATATGAAAAACTAAAGCTTTATTAAAATTGTTTTTGTTGAATGGTTAAGTATTCAACAGGATTCGTATCGACAATAACAACCCACTAGGAGAAATAACGCTATGAAAATTATTCGCCGAAAAACAGTAACAAACAAAATGCTTCTTGCAAGTTTGGCACTGGTTTTCTCTCAATCTGTATTTGCAGCAGATGAAAAAGCTAAACCTGAGTTATTGACGGGGGCTAGCACTTCAATGATTTCTGGTACCTGTGCAGGGTGTCATGGTACCCATGGTGTCAGTAATGGACCTTCTATTCCAACGATTGCAGGAATGTCACCTGCTTATTTGGTGTTTATGATGGAGGGTTATAAAAGTGATGAGATTCCTTCTACCATTATGGGGCAATTAGCAAAAGGCTTTACTACTGAAGAGTTTGAACAAATGGGAGAGTACTTCTCCAAGCAAAAATTTGTTGCTGCAAAGCAAACCTTTGATGCTGAAAAAGCTAAAAAAGGGGCGGGGTTACATGAAAAATACTGTTCAAACTGTCATAGCGAAAGTGGTACAGTAGCAGATGATGAGTCTGGTTTTCTTAAAGGTCAATGGAGATCTTACCTAGAAGGACAGCTGATGGATTATCAGAATAAGTATCGTGAAGCACCCAAAAAGATGGAGCGAAAACTTAAAAAATTACATAAAAAACATGGACCTGCGGGTATCGAAGCATTACTTGAATACTACAGCAGTGATATCAGTGTTGATAAAACTAGTGATAAAA
>CAZMWD010000015.1:0-15585 GCA_964569685.1 uncultured Cocleimonas sp.
TTTTTACCGTCACACCAGCTGGTATTACCGCTAAACCATTCGCCCAACTGGTCGATGTAAGCACCCCTGAACCTTGGTGTGGGAAGAGTTTAATCGTATTGTTTTCCATCCTTGCTCTAACATATTCATGGCGCGTACCTGCTTTTGACCATTCAAAATCAGCGACAACCATAAAGCTATTTGCCTGTGTTTCGCTCGCGCCTTGTTTTTCTAAAATAAAGGGGCGCGCAAAAATACAGAAGGTGGCAAAGACCGAAACCGGATTACCCGGCATGCCTAAAAAAGGCGTGTTACCCTGATTGTTATAAATGCTTCCAAAAGCGAGTGGTTTGCCCGGTTTTATATTGATACGCCACATATCAAGCTGACCAATTTCTTCTAGCGCGATACGCACATAATCTTCTTCTCCCACTGACACACCTCCACTTGTCATCACGAGGTCTGTGCTTTCTGCAGCTTTTAACATGGCTGTTTTAGTGGCTTCTAAAGTGTCTTTAACGATGCCAAAATCCATCACCTCGCAGTTTAAGTTTTCGAGTAAGCCACGAATTGTATACCGATTGGAGTTATAAAGTTGCCCCGGTTTTAGGTGTTTTCCAGGCTCGATGAGTTCATCGCCCGTAAAAAATATACCCACACGTAAACGTTTATAAACAGTGACTTCAGCAATGCCAACAGAGGCTATTAGCCCCACATCCTGTGGTTTAAGTTTAGTGCCGATGGTGAGTATCGTGTCGCCAAGCGTAATATCTTCGCCCGCTTTACGGATGTGTTGCCCTACAGAAACCGAGCCAGTGACTTTTATCTCATTTGTATTTTCAGTGGTACTCTTGTTATCAATAACAACGCAGGCTTCTTGCATAACAACAGCATTTGCACCTTCGGGAACGGGTGCGCCTGTAAAAATTCGAGCAACAGTGCCACTTTTAAGTTTTGTACCAACAGTTCCGGCGGGAATACGCTGGCTAATAGGAAGCTGCGTATTGTTACCAGAGTTGTTATCAGAGCTGTTATTAGAATTGCTATCAGAGCTGCTATCAGAAAGATCATTCGTGTGTACTGCATAGCCATCCATAGCACTATTATCCAACGAGGGTACATTAATGGTGGATAATAGGTCTTGAGCTAAAATACGCCCTCGTGCTTGCTCTAAAGGCAGATTTTCTGTTGCAGTTATAGGGTTTGCATTGTTAAGTAGGGTAGTTAATGCATCTTCAATCGACATTAACTGTTGTCCACTATCACAGTCGTTAAGATTTTCTTTACCCATGATTATTTCTCCAAAAAACGAGGCATCATTTCAACCAGATTGCAGGGCTTTGTACGTGAATCCAGTTGATGCACAATAATGCCATCCCAACCATCTTTACATGCACCGGGTGAGCCGGGTAATGAGAAAATCACCGTACCATTGGCAATCCCTGCAATCGCGCGCGATTGAATCGTCGAAGTGCTGATTAAATCATATGAAATCTTGCGAAAAATCTCGCCAAAGCCTTCAATTTCTTTATCGTATAAAACTTTCATGGCTTCTGGTGTTACGTCTCGACCGGTTAAACCTGTACCACCGGTGGTGATCACGGCGTGAACTTCTGGGTCAGCAATCCACCCTGATACTATCGCGCGCATCTGATAAATATCATCGGCTACAATTTTCTTTTCAGCTAGGTTGTGCCCTGCATCAGTCAATCTATCGATGAGTATTTGTCCCGATTTATCATCTGCTTCTGTTCGAGAGTCAGATACAGTCATGACTGCGATGTTTAGTGGAATGAAATCAATATTACTTGTGGTGTGTCCCATAAACTACCTTTTAGGTCTAATTTGTAAAAGAGACTTGGGTAAATATTAAGCATAATATGTTACCTTTATGCTAGTGGAATTATCTTCCTTCTCCCGTTTGGCTTTAAGTCACTTTATTTTTTGAGCAACGCTTTTTGCAGATAATAGCCTACTACAGTTGATGTTGTGATGATTATTCTCAACTTAACAGTAATTATTTTCACATTAAATTTAAATTAAATATTGAGATTATTGATTGAATTTTATTCGATGCAAATATTTTATAATGATGATTAAAATATTTTGATTAAAATCAATGAACATTTGTTCTACATTAACTGCCTAATTAAGCAGGATAGAAGTATTGGAAGGCTATCTACGGGCATTTATAAGATATAAGTCACATATATATATAATATAATTGACTTATATTAATATAAGAATATATTATTGCTATAATATCATCCCTTATAAATTAGTTGCTTTTTTTAGTTAATTTTCCTTGCGTTTGGATGACTCTTGGATGGAGATATAAATGGAAGTTGCAGTTGAAGAGTACTTTGGCGTAGTGGGCGAAATCATTAATCGTGGGGGACCTGAAGTTTCAGAATATGAATACCTTAAACAAGTTCCCAAAGATTTATCAAATTCTACTCTAGAAGAGCAATCTGAAGTTCATGACTTATTGTCTCCCTTTTTGACGGTTGACTCTATGCTTGGTTTTACTTTTCAAAAGCCACATGGGTATGCAGGTGATTTTGAATTAATAGATCGAATTTATTCTCAAAGAACATCTGAAAATGAAAACCTATCGAAATGGGATGATTTCTATCATGCTTTAGAAGCGGCAGAAGCGGTTCGTAATAGAAAAAAATACTTTAAAGCGTTAGTACATCAGACAGAAAAAGTAAATAAAAATGCGCGGGTATTAAATTTAGGCAGTGGCCCTTGCAGTGATTTGGTGGACTTTTTAAAAACAAAACCAAAGAAAAAACACACATTAAATTTTGAATGTTTGGATATGGATCAAAAGGCGATTGATTATGGTTCTGCCGTTTGTGATAACTATATGGATCACATTGTCTTTATTAAGCAGAATGCGTTACGTTTTAAGCCGGGCTATCAATATGAATTGGTTTGGTCAGCAGGGCTGTTTGATTATTTTAATGATAAAATCTTTATTCGCTTAGTTAATCGAATATATGCACTCGTTAAAAGTGGTGGTGAATTAGTGATTGGCAATTTTTCTACTTACAACCCAAGTCGAGAAATTATGGAAGTGTATGGACAGTGGTATTTGCATCACCGTAGTGAAGAAACGTTAATAGAACTTGCAGTTAAGGCGGGAATTCCCCGAGATCTTATCAATGTATCGCAAGAAGACGTAGGCGTGAATCTCTTTTTGCATTTAAAAAAGGCTTAGTAAAAATCATTTAAGGATAGTTAAAAATATGCACAGTAGAAGTGAAGTAGTAAAGATTGTACGTGATGCAGTAGTTGAAACGTTTGATTTAAAAGAAGAAATAGAGAACGATAATTTAGCATTTCAAGAAGATTTAAAAGCAGATTCAATTGATATGGTCAGTTTGGCTTTAGTTTTGGAAGATGAATTTGAAGCTGAAATAGAAGAAGATCAGGTGGAAAACTTTGTGACTATTAATAATGTTATTGATTACATTATGGATAGACAAAACCAGAAAGTTGCCTAATACCTTGCGAGAAATAATTAATGGATAATGTTGTCGTTACAGGTTTAGGTGTTGTAAGCCCTGTTGGGTGCGATATTGAATCATTTTGGACTGCCTGTTTAAATGAGAAAAGCAATGTTGAGTTAATTCCAGAACAGTGGCGTAATTATTCTAACTATAAATCGGGTATTTGGTCTCCTTTACCTGCAATAGATTTCAAATCACAAGGCTTTAGCAGGCTTGATATAATACAAAGAGACCCTGTGAGTTTGATAGCAATGATGGCGACTCAACAAGCACTAGAGCAAGCGGGAATACAGATTGTCTCCACAAATGATAAAAATCGACAAAATATGCTTGAAGGAGTGGATACTAATAGAGCGGGTGTTTTTATTGGTACAGGAATAGGCGGGGCTAAAACACTGCTTGAGAATAATGCCTGTCATATGCTTAAACGTACTACCCAAGCACTTGTTGAAGATGAAGTAAATCCTGAATTAATATCAAGGCTTGTACATCCATCAAAAGTGAATCCTTTTGTAGTTTCGATGCTGATGCAAAACTCAGTTTCGGCCTCTGTTGGCATCAAATATTCCTTACATGGTACAAATAGAACCATCAGTCAGGCTTGTGCATCTGGCACTACTGCAATTGGAACAGCTTACCAAGCAATTAAATCAGGACAGTTAGATTTTGCAGTCTGTGGAGGAGCAGAATATCAATATGATGATTATGGCTCGCTTTACATGGGGTTTGATGTAGCTAGAACACTGGCACATGCAGGAGACTTTATAGAGAAAGCGAATAGACCTTTTGATAAAGATAGAACGGGTTTTTTATATTCTCAAGGTGGTGCGGGCATATTGATTCTTGAAAAAGAATCACACGCCAAAAAGCGTGGAGCAACTATTTTGGCTAAGATTACAGGGTTTGCTGAAACTTTTGATGCACACTCATTAATGAATATAAACGCAGATGGTAAAGAAATAAAAAGAATGATTCATCAAGTAGTGGATGAGGCAAAAATCAAATTATCTGATATTGATTATATCAATACTCATGGTACTGGTACAAAGCTGAATGATGAAGTTGAAAGCCAAGTGATAGATGAATTATTTGGTAGTAAACCTATTATTAACGCCAGTAAGTCAATCTTAGGTCATAGTATTGGTGCGAGTGGAGCTCTTGAAGCCATTATTAGTATACTAAGCTTACAACATCAAACAACACACCCGTGTAAAAATTTAGAAAACCCTATTCGTGATCTTAATTTTGTAACTAGCTTGAAACAACAAAATATCCGTCATATTTTATCCGAATCTTTTGCATTTGGCGGACATAATTCTGCTTTAGTATTGTGTGCTATTTAAAAATCATTCAATTATTAAGCATTAAATAAGAATTAATGAAATAAATATATTCTATTAAGAAAGGCTTGTGAGCCTTATTTAATAGGAGTGAGGCAATTAAGTGACCATTTATCTGATTAAAATGACTTGCTGGGCATAAAACGTTAGTCTTGCTCTTAAGTGGAAAAAATAAGAATATATAAAATAATTTAGTTTTTCACAGTGGCTTTTTCCCCCGAAAATAATAATAAATATTTGTATGAAAAATAAGTCTAAAAAACAACAAGAAGAGTTATTTCAATCTCATATTGAATCAGAAAAAATATCTGCATCTCGTACTATGTGTTTGCTGGGCGCGTTATTGTATATGGTTTTTGCAGTGGCTGATATTTATTCACTTTCTGTAACGCTTACCGAAGTACTCATTGTTAGGGGTGTAGTAATAGTATTGTTTTTTAGTGCTGTGGCTTTATCCTATTCACCTTACCTAAAAATATTTGTTAAACATTATGATTTAATACTCTCTGTATTGTATTTAATAGGTGCGGCGGGTATACAAGCAATGATTTTCCTAGCTATGCCAGAAGACCATGCGTCTAACGTCTATTTTGTGGGACTTTTGTTAATTATTATGACCATTTTTGCTTGGTCTTATTTTAAATTTAGGACTTCATTAATTGTTACAGCATTGATTATAAGCTCATATTCTTTTATAGAAATTCATAACGGTATGAGTACGGCAGCATTATCTGTGAATATTGTTTTTTTACTGAGCGGTGCAATTATAGCGTATATTTCTCAACTCATTCGTGACCGCTACATCAGAGAAAACTTCATTCTTCAACAATCACTTCAAGAAAAAGTACAAGAAAAAACCAAAGAAGCTGAAATTCATGAGCACCTTGCAAACCATGATCAACTTACCGGTTTGGCGAATAGTCGTAATGCTAAAAATGCGCTTGAGAAAAACCTTAAACTTGCTAAAGCGTCCGGTAAATCAATGGTAATTATGTACCTTGATTTGAACGGATTTAAACAGGTTAATGATATTTATGGGCATAGAGCAGGTGATGAAGTCCTCAGAATTGTTGGTAAGCGATTAAAAGCGTGTGTGCGAACGAATGATTGCTTGGCACGTTTAGGTGGAGATGAGTTTGGAATAGGCTTGATTGTTGATAAAAATGAATTAGGTATTGCACAAGATATTCGTGAAAAAATCGAAGATGCTATTGCGCAACCGATTGGTTTTGAAGGTAATATTTTACAAATCAGTACCAGTATTGGTATGGCTGTTTATCCCGCTAGTGGCAATCAAGTGAGTGTGTTGATAGAAATTGCGGATAAAAGAATGTATCAAGCAAAACAAAAAATGAAAAATAAAATCTCTGGCGATGAAGAAATAGAATTTTCTTCTTATAAAAAAACTAAACCTGTGGTTATATTTCCCGGTTAATTATCTAAACTTACATTGAATCTTTATTGTAGAATCATGGTTTCATCATTTAAAACTGTTCTTACATGTCTGATAAATTACACCGTTTTCTTTTAGAAAATCTTCACGTTCGAGGTGAATGGGTTTCCTTGCAATCGTCTTGGCAAGAAATTCAAAAAACAGCAGATTACCCAAAGCCAGTACGTCATGTATTAGGTGAGGCCTTAGCTGCGATTAGTCTTTTAGCGGAATCCTTAAAATTTGATGGTTCTTTGATTTTACAAATTAGAGGAACCCAACCCGTTACGATGTTGGTTGTACAAGCGACATCCACGGGTGGTTTACGCGGTATTGCACATTGGGATGGGGATATACCCGAAAATTCTACCTTCAACGAACTCTTTGGGAAAGGCACGATTATTATCAGTGTCGAGCCGAATAGCACGGCTAAAGGCAACCGTTATCAAAGTCTAATTGCATTGGAGGGGGAAAGTCTGGCAGATTGTTTAAAGGATTATTTCGAGCAATCCGAACAATTAAAAACGCAACTTTGGTTAGCAGTAGATGATAACAAGGTAGCGGGTTTAATGTTGCAAGCCTTACCTATAAATAAAGAATCTATCGATAAAAATATAGATCAAGATCAAACAAATAGTACAACGGGTTGGCAACATGCGAGGGTTTTGGCAGACACATTAAAAGATCAAGAACTGCTCGATTTAGATGTGGAAACCTTGTTACATCGCCTTTACCATGACGATGATGTACGTTTGTTTGATGAAAAATCACTGTGTTTTGAATGTACCTGTTCTCAGCAAAAAATTGATAATGCTATTCGTTCAATGGGCAAAGCAGAAGCACTGGATATTATAAAAGAGCAGGGCAGTATAGGTGTTGATTGTGATTTTTGTAATAAACATTATGCGTTTGATAAGGTTGATGTCGATAAATTATTTGTTACAGATGATGTAACCATCATTCCAAATTCACCCAATGACACTAATGATCCTGGAAACAGTGTCCACTGATCGAAAAATAATCCATATTGACATGGATTGCTTTTTTGCCGCAGTCGAAGTGCGTGAGAATCCGAACTTAAAAGGAAAACCTGTAGCAGTGGGCGGTAAACCCAATACACGGGGTGTGGTGGCAGCGTGTAATTATGAAGCACGCAAGTTTGGTGTACATTCGGCGATGCCAATGTCGCGCGCGTTAAAAGCGTGCCCACTTCTTATAACAACACCTGTGAATATGGATTTGTATCAATCGGTATCAAAAGAAATCCATCGTATTTTTAATCAATATACAGATCTTATTGAGCCTTTATCGTTAGATGAGGCTTATTTAGATGTAACAAAATCAATTCATTGTAATGGTAGTGCGACCCTAATGGCGCAGGAAATTCGTCAGAAAATATTTGAATCACAGCGATTGACTGCATCTGCGGGCATTGCCCCTAATAAATTTTTGGCGAAAGTAGGCAGTGATTGGAATAAACCCAATGGTCAAAAAGTAATAACACCGGATGATGTGGTCAACTTTGTTAAATATTTACCCGTAACGGCTATTTCAGGTGTGGGTAAAGTCACTGCAAAAAAGATGGAATTATTGGGTTTAAAAAACTGTGGTGACCTTAATGACTTGGGTTTAAATCAACTTCAAAGCCACTTTGGAAGTTTTGGTGAACGTTTATTTCAATACAGTCAGGGTATTGATCATCGCTCAGTAACAACGCATAGAATAAGAAAATCATTAAGTGTTGAGGATACCTTTGCCCAAGATTTACCTAATTTAGAGGCGTGTTTAAAAGAAATGCCCGTGATTTATCAAGCGCTTTTGCAACGATTAGCGCGCGCCAGTAAAAAACAACGACTAATAGCTAAATCCTTAGTGGTAAAGATACGATTTGATGATTTTGAAACAACAACATTACAAATACCCGGAACATACCCTGATGAAAAAACCTATGTTCACTTATTAGCCAAAGCATGGCAAAGAGGGCAACGCCCCGTGCGTTTGATTGGGATTGGTTTGCAATTCAACCCACCTGATAGCCCAGAACAGTTGCATTTATTCGATTAAGTCCCTGTTCTTATTGTTGTTTGCTTACATGTCGTGCGCTTTATCTATAATTTACCCCTGTTTGTCCTAAGCATTGTTTAGTTGCAACGATCGATTATGGGAAACTCCATAAATCAATAGAAAATACTATTCGAGAGTGATACTGGATAATCTAATCAGTCTACCCTTGCGTAATGGTTTTCTAATAATCAAAAAAAGCATATTGGGATAATCACAGGTAATGTTCGATTCAATTACAGTACAAACAGCATCGGAAAGCGCAAGCATGCAGACGCTGATTTATACGATTCTTTTGTCGTTTATATTATCGGTGATTCTTGCAATTGTTTATCAAAAGACATTTCGTGGTGCGTTTTATTCCCGTAACTATGTGCAATCTATCGTCTTAATTTCAATTATTGGGGCAGTTGTTATTCAAGTGGTGGGTGATAGTTTGGCGCGAGGCCTAGGTATGATGGCGGCAATGGCAATCGTACAATTTAGAAATAATTTAAAAGATCCTCGTGACTTACTGTTTTTATTCGCCTCTTTGGCAGCGGGTATTTCTTGTGGTACTTATGCATTCGGTATTGCGGTGATAGGTACGATTGGTTTTTCTCTGGCGGTATTGGTTCTTTATTATTCTCCTTTAGGTTTAAAGAATGATTTTGATGGCGTGTTACGCTTTGATTTGGCAATGAAAAATAATGAAAAACAATACCTTGAAAAGTTTATGAATAGTTATTGCCAAAGTTATACGTTAATGAATTTAAAGGATCAAGACGATGAAGGTCGATTATCTTATGCATTTCATATTCGTTTAAAAAATGATAAATCGTACGAAGAGTTTATGAATCAGTTAAAACGTTTGCCTTCAATTCAAGGAATTAATTTGAAAATGTTAGGGGCATATAAGTAAATTACGATGAAAAAAATTATTATACCATTGGCATTATTATCTGCGATTGTGGGTGTTTTCTTGTTGACTAATAGTTTTAACGAAAAAACCGATCATTTTTATGGGATTACGGATAATCAAGAACAGTCCGTTCGTTTTTCAGAGCCTGTAGAAATTACTGAAATCAGAGTTATTGAAGGTCAATATGTGGAGCAGGGAACGGTTTTATTAAAAGCTAAAAGAAGTGAATTAAGCGCCCAACAAGATCAGTTAAAGGGTCAGATTGACGAGTTAGATGCACGTCAAAGTGAATCTAAAGCAAAATTGAATGCTGAAATAGAAGTATTACGCGCAAAAAAACGAGCAGAATTATTAAGTGTTGATGCGCAAATTAGCCAATTACATTCCAAACGTCAATTCAATAATGATTTATATAAGAGTATTACGGGTGATGCGCCGACTCATTCTGCATCTAACCCTTTGCAACAACAAGTACAGTCTTTGGGTGAGCAAAGATCAGCCATTGCGGGTGCTATTCAAGCTCAAATCAATAGCTTAAAAACACAGCTAAAAGCAAGCAAACAACCCATCTATGTACAAAAAAAGCAGGTGACAGAACGCCTTGACGAAATTAATAGGCAGGCTGATGAATTAACTATTCGTGCTGATTTTACGGGTCGAATAGGTAGCATCAATATTAAGCAAGGTGAGCGTATACCCTCGTTTCAAAGTGTGATGACCGTGCATGGCTTATACCCAGAATATGTGAAAGGCTATATCCATGAGAATGTTTCGAATGACGTCAAAATTGGTCAACAGGTATGGGTGCATTCATCTTATAACAATAGAGGAATAACGGTTAAAGGCAGTGTTGAAAGTCTCGGTAGCCGCATTGTTGAATACCCAGATAGATTAAAGAAAAATGCGGCAGTACGCTCATGGAGTAGAGAAGTTAATATTCGATTAGGCATTAATAATCCTTTGTTACTGGGTGAAAAAGTGCAAATTAGTTTTGCATATCAAAAACCCAATACAGCAGAAGCATTTTTTAGTCCCTTTGGTAAAAAATCTGAATCTTTGTTCCCGGGAGCAGTTGCGGGTCAAATTTCAGATAGGGAAGTAGAAAATTGAAACAGTTAATTAATACAGTCCTCATGCTGTCTTTGATGTCATTTAGCGGAACATTATCCGCACGAAATGGTGATAAATATAATAGTAGTGAATCATTAATAAATACCATTATTGAAGTTAAAAATTTAATGGCTAACCAATCTCAAGGCGTATCAGGTGCTAATCTTACGGGTATAGATGCTTGGGTTGATGAAACAAAAATAAACTGGAGAACCAGTGACTTAGGTGATATTGGTGATTTAAATGAGCAACGTCTCAGCATAGAAGTTAAATTAAAAAATAGTAATCAAGTTAATGCGGAACACGCTATTTTAAATATGGGGCAAGCAAAAACAGATTTAAAATTTGCCAGCTTATTAGAAAGGAAATTAAAATATAAATACGCTTCGCTAATCAATTATATCGAACAAGAAAAGCGCGCAAAAATTCTTCAGCAACAACATCAAGTTTCGCGTTCACAACTCAATAATTGGAAAATGAAAGTTAATACTGATGGATTCCGTGCAGATAGACTACAGCAGGCAGATATTTCCTTAGATAGTATCTGGGCTGAAGAGGCAGAAAATACTGCTACGCTTAATCGCCATAGAAAAAATTTAGGTAGTGATCATTCTGGGTACGTTGCCGATGGCATTGTTTCTATTCAACAGATGGTTCAATACACGCAACATATTTTAGCTAGCGAAGCCTATTTACAACACAGTAATGCCATTCGTAAGGCAGAGTTTGAAATAGGTCTTGCCAATAAAAAACGTCAACGCAGTGATGCCAGAGAACAGTTTTCGTTAAATTCTGTGAAGGTGGAATATGATAACGATGACAATAACTACGGTGCAACCGTTGGTATAAGGTTACCGATTACTAGAAACAGTTATGATTCATTGTTACAAAAACAAGAAGTCTATTATTCTAATATTGATGCCCAAAATACAGTCATAAGCACGACCGACCAGCTACAAGAAAAGCAATTTCAATTACTTGGGTTGCAAGATGAATGGGCAAGAAATCAACGTTTATTGCATAATATTAATAAGCGTATGGGGCGTTTGGCTAATAGTGGAAATGTAGATTTAATGATTGATTTGAAAACTAATAATTTACAATTGCTAAGCAGACAAAACCGATTATTGATGAGTGCATTAAGACAATATGTTGACTTTTTAAATGTGGCAGGAATGTTGTCAGCACAACCTTATCGAAACTGGTTGCAGACAGGTACTCCGCGTATTTTATGACTTTAGCTTGACTCTGATGAAAGATAAACTGATGTGTATTAGGTTTTACGGGACAATAAAGAGTCTGTGTATTTTTTGTAAAACTATATGCAGCTCTAGAGACTTAGTCCTTAAAGTTTTCATTATTATTTTTTGAAGTAATCCAAAAAATTAGGGAAGCGATCAATAACCTCAGAAATTAATAAGGGAAAAGCTGTACCCAATAATAAAATAACTATCATAAAAATAGAATGTCTTTTCCCCAAGCTTAACCTTCCTAAAGTGCGAACTTCTTTCCAAATGGACCATAGATGTTTAGCAATTCTGGCAATTGCTAAACTGACTTCAGCCCACTCTCGGTCACCACATAATCAAGCCCAACATCCCAATCCTCTGCTTGCAAACAATCAACTTCCTGAAAGTCATAAGCAAACCCAATAAGAATAGGTTTGCTTACCTTTAATGTACGTTTAAAAGCAAAACAGCGATCATAAAACCCCCCACCCATTCCAAGCCTATTTCCCTTTTTATCAAACCCTAGCAGGGGCATTAACACTAAATCTAGCTGTTCACCTGAAATGAGTTCATCTCTGGCACAAACAGGCTCAGGAATTGAGAATTTATTATTTTTAAACTGGCTGTCATCCTGTAGCCGAGCAAATAATAAACCTTGTTCGTCATTTTCTGCTAATACGGGTAAATAAAATTGTTGATTGGGTGTTGAGTGTGCTTTGACTGATTCGGGGTCGGCTTCGGCATTAACGGCATGGTAAAATGCTATTTCTTTCGCGTCGTTAAATAGTGGGGATTGAGTGATGTGTAATGCAATCAATTCCGACTTTTGCTTCTGTTGGGTTGCAGATAAAGCATTGCGTTTTTGTCGTAGTTGATGGCGTAACTGTTGTTTTTCGTTTTGATGATTCTGTTTCATTGGGACTATTTTACAGAAATTCATCCATTAAAAAAGCCACTTAAAAAAGTGGCTTTTTTAATATTCTTAAGAAGAACGCCTTTTACCATAACGTTTGCCAGAAGCAATCTTCAAGCGTTTGCCAGGCCATATTTTATTACTGCGCATTTTATTTAGACGTTTAATTTTCTTCACCGTTGTGCCGTGTTTTAAAGCAATGCGGTAAAGGTTATCACCACGCCTTACTTTATGCGTTATATAACCTCTTCCTTTTCTGCGAGACTTTTTCTTGTAACGCTTTTTTGGAGAAGAATACGCATAACGAGCGCGTTTGTAATGTACGTCAGCAGCAGGGGGAAGACGTTGAATAGCGTGAGTTAAACGACCTGCATGCTGCCTTGGTAGGATAATACGATTTGAAAAACGGGGTGTGGTAATGCCGTGCAAGTAACTTGGGTTTAAGGTCGTCAGTGTATCTGCAGGTAATCCGGCTGATGCTGCAGCTTTGCGCAGATTCACAGGTTTATTAACGCGTATTTGGGCTAAGCCATGGGTGTTTGGAATACCGGGTAAGCGCACACGGAAAGCACGGGGGTTACGGAATATTTCTTTAAATGCAAGTAATCGCGGTACATATTGTCGGGTTTCTCTAGGTAGTCTCAGACTCCAATAATCTGTTTTTAAACCACGCCTTTGGTTTTCGGCAATCGCGCGACTCACTCTGCCTTCGCCAGCATTGTATGCCGCAAGAGAGAGAAACCAATCTCCTCGAAATTGGCGATTCAGTTTTTGTAGATAATCAAGTGCCGCACGCGTTGCTTCAAATGAATCCATTCGACCGTCATAACTGCCTGTTTGCTTTAAACCGTAGATGCGCCCTGTAGAGGGGATGAACTGCCACATTCCCGCAGCTCCTGCGTGTGAAAAAGCTTTATTTCTAAAGGCACTTTCAACGAAAGGAAGTAATGCAAGCTCTGTAGGCATATTACGTCGTTTGAGTTCATTTACTATAGAATACATGTGCGTTGATGCGCGCTTAGATAAGCGTTCAATCCTTGCGGGGTTTCTGGAAAATTCACCGATGTATTTTTTTACGAGTGGTTTATGATTGTAGTTTTGAAAGCGAAACCCTTGATAAATACGACCCCAAACATTGCCTTGTTGGTTCTGGGAATATTTTTGCTGATGTTGTGGGCGGTATGCTTTGTACTGTGTTCTTGCTTTGCTCTGGCGTTGCAAACGGACGCGTTGTAACTGTTGTAACCGAGCAAGTCTGGCTTGTCTTCTGGCTAGGTTTGCACGATGCTTTTGTTGTTCTTTGATTGCATAATGGTTTCTATTAGAGGCAGGAGGTTGTTTGTTAGCTTGTCTTGGCTTTTGTGTCTGTTGAGCATGCGTTCTATTCCTATAGTTGGGAGTAACAGGAATACCCAGTAACCTCGCTGCATCTTTGATATCCTGATGAGTAGAATCAGCCTGTGCAATAGTAGGGTTTAAAACAGAAAATAAAAGAAACGAGAGGAATGCACTAAAAACAACGTTAGGTTTTGCAGAAGCAGTCGTCGTAAATGAACGAATTTTATTCGTCATATCAATAAGCCCTTTTTGTGACAAAGATGTTCCGTCTCTTTGAATATCGGTTTCAATACCTGAGACTTATGGTTTTGTAATTGTCAGTTGGTTGTGTAATTTTTGATAAATGGTTATGCTGTAGATAACCTCGCTCGCGCGACGCATCATATTATGATAACTGGCTAAATACAAGGGATAAGTGGGGTTTAAGGGAGTGCTTTTTTATTTTTCTATTGGCTAAACTAATGATTAAAAGGGATCTCACATGAATGTTAGCGGTTATTCCGAGCAGTGGTATAAGACACTGTCTGGTAAAAATTCTTTACAAACTATTGATAGGCTGTGTGGTGAAGCCATGTCGGAGATTTTTGGTTATTATGCTCTACAAATAGGGCTGTTGAGTTCTCAGCATGATTTGTTAAGTAATTCGCGGATTGCAGCTGGTTTTTCCTTGGTTGAAAAGGATTCACTTGAATTTACTGATAAATCGGATGCTAATAAAAATAATATTAATTTAGTCTCTCAAGGTACGAGCCATAATTTGATTGTATCGACCAACGAGCAATTACCGGTAGAGACCGATAATATTGATTTGGTCATAGCGACACATGCTTTGGAATTATCAAAAGACCCTCATCAAATTCTGCGTGAAATTGATCGTGTGTTGGTGCCAGAGGGGCATTGTATCTTGATAGGGTTTAATCCATTTTCTTTACTCCAAGCAGGGCGGTTGTTTAAGCCTGAGTTTTATAAAAAAGGCAATGATGAAAAAATGCGTTCTGCTCATCGCGTTCGAGACTGGTTTTCTGTATTGGGCTTTGAAGTGATGGATCTTCATTATTTTGGTTTTCGTCCGCGTGTTAAAAACCAAAAAGTGTTTGAACGTTTAAGCTGGTTAGAAAAACTAGGAAATACTGCATGGCCTGTTTTGGGCAATATGTATATGTTACATGTTAAAAAACAAGTGGTTGCGATGCGTCCGCATAAAAAAGTGTGGAAAGCTCCTGCTGTTTTAACGGGTGGTAAAGTAGCACTGAATAATACGGCGCAGAAAATCCGTCGTCAGAATTTTTCTAACTTATAAGAGTAGGTTGTTGTAAATGGGGGATAAAGCAGTAGATATTTCGACCGATGGTGGATGCAGAGGAAACCCTGGAATAGGGGGCTGGGGAGCGCTATTACAATATGGCAGTTCCGAGAAAGAACTTTATGGCTATGAAGAAGATACGACTAACAATCGCATGGAGTTGATGGCGGCGATTAAAGCCTTGGAATCATTAACCCGCCCGTGTTCAATTGTACTCACTACCGATTCACAATACGTGCGTAAAGGTATTACCGAATGGCTGGAAGGCTGGAAAGCACGAGGCTGGAAAACCGCAGCAAAAAAACCTGTTAAAAACAAAGATTTATGGCAACGTTTAGAAGAAGCTTCTAAGAAACATCAAATAAAATGGGAGTGGATCAAAGGTCATAGCGGTCATGCTGGAAATGAGCGTGCCGATGAATTAGCAAATAAAGCAATGGATGAAGCAGGAAATGGTTAAG
>CAZMWD010000016.1:0-4720 GCA_964569685.1 uncultured Cocleimonas sp.
CTGAACCTGCATCCTAACGGCTAATTGATCATCTAAAATCCATTCGGCTAAGTCGCTATTATCTACTTCACCATAACTGGGAGAAACAATCATATTAAAGCGGTCATACAGGTCGTAGGTGTCCGCAATGGTTTTCATCCAGTCATAGTCATTACGATCACAAATCACAAATTTTATTTCATCATTTGGTTTTAAATAATCAAGATTTTCCCATACGTTTTTATCGGCTTCTGCGGATGCCGGTGTTTTAATATCCATCACCGTATTTACACGTGAATCAACGTCTTTAATGCTGAGTGCGCCACTGGTTTCTAATGACACTTGATAACCTTCATCGCATAAGCGATTTAATAAGAGTAAACAATTTTGTTGTGCGAGAGGCTCGCCACCCGTGACACAAATAGTGCGGGTATTGTATTTTTTTAGTTGTTCGAAAATAGCATTAAAACTAAGAGTTTCGCCACCAGTAAATGCATATTCTGTATCGCAATATTGGCAGCGTAATGGGCAACCGGTGAGACGAATAAAAACAGTAGGGATACCAACAGTACGCGATTCACCTTGTAGCGAATAGAATATTTCGGTGATGCGTAATTCGGTTTGGTGTTGAGGAAGTATGCTCATGCGGCGTATTCTACCGCTTTAATAAGGAGCGTGCATGAAATAACTTCGATACTCTAACTTGCCTTATTGTTTCAGATTGGATGATCTCAAATCGTTGCGTATTTAGTGCTTTGCTTGCAAATGACTTAAAAGCGAATGCAGAGCAACTATGTGCCTTTTGAAATTAACCAATCTGAAACAATAATTCTGCGTTATAGTTATCGAAGTTATTCCATGCACGTTCCTAAGCCATTAATGTCCAGCAGCATCCAGTTTAGCTAAACGTTTTTTTGCAAGATCAATCGCATTCTCATTTTCGGGGAAGTATTTCAGCACATCTTCGAATGTACGTCTGGCATAGACCCAGTTTTTTAAAGCGTAAAAACTGTAACCAAGCTTGATAGCGGCATCAGGAGCCTTGTCGCTGTATTTATATTTTTGCAGTACTTTTACAAAATCTTGAACAGCACCTTTATAGTTATTGTGTGAGTACTTGATTTCGCCAATCCAGTATTGAGCATTTGCAGCTAGAGGGCTATCGGGTTGCATTTTTATGTATTCTTCAAATGCACGTGTACCCGCTGTAGGTGATTTTTTCATTTTTGCAAAGGCGGCTTGATAAGTTTCTTTTTGGTATTTCGTGGGTGCTTTACCTTTTAATTTTTTGTTTTCTTTTGTCTCTGCTTTTTTCGTAATCGGTTTTACATCTTGAACCGCTACTACTTTTTCTTTTGGTTTTTCTTCTTGGACTTCGGCTTTTTCAGATTCTTCTGATTTTTCGGAGGAGGCTTTAGTAACCGTCGTTGTAGCTGCTGTAGATGATGCTGTAGATGATGTGGTCTTAATTGATTTAATTCGCGAGCCTAATGCATCGACCCGTTCATCAACATTTAAGAAGCCTTCTTTTTGTATTTTTTTAAGTTTTGTTAGCTCGTGTTTTAAGACTTCATTCTCACCATATAACTCACGACTTTTCTTTTCTAAGTTATCTAAACGTTGAAAAATATCAATCATTGTATCTTGCTTAATATCGGCATAGACGGGTGAAAATAAAAAGAAAAAACTAATTATTAAACCAATAGTTGTATTTATTTTTATCATGATGTCCTTAGCTGTTATGTAAACGCGTTGCCTGTGAGCTTAACAAAATTCAGTTAAGCCCGCAGACATTTTGTGATGTTAATAATTTTTGTATTTAATTTCTACGCGACGATTCTTTTGCCAAGATTTTTCATTTTGCCCTGTTACAATAGGTAATTCTTCACCGTAGCCTAAAATAGTCATTTGTGAAACACGTGCGCCCTTAATCCCCATCAAACGCCTCACAGAACGTGCACGATCTTCTGATAATGCTACATTATATTCGCGAGACCCTCGTTCATCTGCATGACCTTCAAGGCGCGCTCTCAGATTCGGGTATTTTGCGAGTAATTGAGCATGTGTATTTAAAATCACCATATATTCAGGACGTATTGATGATTGATTGAAATCAAAGTAAATAATACGTTGAGACAACAGATTATTAGGATCATTTAATCCTGCAGGTGTTATGTCTGAATTATCTGCTTTTGTAGATCCGCCCTGAGCATTTCCACCGCGACCGCTACGATAATCATAATTAGATTGACCACTAGCACCGCTCTTAGAGCCACGCCCGCCTTTGTTATTACCGGTATTACTTGCGGTAGATGCACCACCAGCGCCGATAGTACCACTTTTAGCACCCTCTTTAGCAGTGCTACTTTTGGTTGTTTTTCCTGCTCCAGAACCTTCTGTAAGGTTTTGTCTTTGGCTACTACAACCGGACAGTACTAAAATGCCGGCAATTGCTGGAATCATCAGTTTCAATAGCGTATTTTTTTGTTTGTTCATGTTAGTCCCTTGATTAGTTTTTGATCATTTTTTAATGAGTATAACCCAAAATCAGTTATTTAAGATATTTCCTTGATTCTGTCGATTTTAACGTAAATAAGGCGACCATGCAGGCTCGCGTACGTCACCGGCAGGTGATGTTAAAAATTGTTTTGCTCTACCCGTATCACTAACAACCGCCAATGTATTTTGACCACCACGCATGGTGATATAAACCACCATAGCGCCATTGGGTGAAATACTAGGCGATTCGTCTAAGCGACCATTAGATAAGACTTTTTTGTCCGAACCGTCTATATTACTGATAGCAACATTAAATCCACGAGCACGACGTGTAATATAGGCCATTTTATTATTAGCAGCATCTGCACCACTGTTATATCGACCATCGAAAGTTAAACGCTGGGCTTTTCCACCACCTGCAGAAACGCGATAAATTTGCGGTGACCCGCCTCTATCAGAGGTAAATATAATTGAATTAGCACTTGCCCACGAAGGTTCTGTATCTATCGCTTTAGAATGGGTTAATTGCTTTAATTGACCACTTTTAACATTCATTGTATAAATTTCAGAATTGCCATTAATGGATAAACTCATTGCTAAATAAGCACCGTTAGGCGACCAAGCAGGCGCACCGTTTAAACCTTCTCTTGATGAAATCAAGCGTTTTTTTCCAGTAAAAATATTTTGGGTATAAATTGCGGAAGCTTCATTCTCAAAAGAAACATAAGCAATTTCTTGACCGTTAGGTGACCAAGCAGGCGATATAATAGGTAGGCGCGAAGTTAAAACAACCTGTGGCGAATGCCCGTCAGAATCAGAAACATACAGTCTAAATTTGCGGTTAGCACTGGTTTTATTCGTCACCACTACATAAGCTAAACGAGTATCAAAAGCACCTTTAATGCGAGTGATTTTTTCATATATTTTATCTGCTGCTTTGTGCGCAACACGGCGCGGATTGGTATTTTTGGATATAGAATAACGGCTACTAGCATTGTCGGAGGTGCTAATTAACTCAATTTGTAAGCTACCATCAGCACCGCGTTTTCCACGCACAATGTAATCGGTAATGTTTTTGTATTTATCACCTTGAATGGAGCCACCAAAAGGAGAAAGCCCTGTGATTTTAGATGAGCTGACAATATTTAAGCGACCACTGCGTTTTAAATCAGCCTCGATGATACCGCTTGCACCACCTGAAATGGGCATAATAGCGATGGGAATTCCTGCATCGGTATTTTTAGAAATGGTTAGCTCTAGTTCTGCATAGCTTGTTGACGAGAGTATGATAGAGATAACTATAAAAACAAATGCTTTGAGCATTTTATTTGTCGCTAAAAAATGTGTTGTAAAATTCATACACTGTTAGTCCGTTTTAATCAGGAAAGTTCGATTTTATTTACTGTTTTTAAGAAATTACGTGCTTTTAATCATAAAAAATAAAAAAGTTTTAGTGTTTTTTAAACCACTTTTAATAACAAGTATTGCATTTGAGAGCGGGGATTTAATCCATATTAAACTTAATTGTTCGGTCAGATTTACTAAAGTTATATTTACTGGGTGGTCTTGGTAATGGCTCTGCTTTAGCAAAAGCGTCTTTTACAGAAGCACAAAAAGCAGGCGTACCATTGCAACTAACCATTTGAATCCCGCCCGCAATAAATCCACTGCCGGACACCGTGATTCTAACTTTAGCTTTATTACCACTTGTATCAGGTGGTCTATGCCAACGGCGTTTTACATGGCTAAGTACTTTACCACCCCAAGAAGCTCTAGCACCTGCTTTTGCTTTACTATTTGCTTTCTTTGCAGCTGCTGCCTTTTTTGCTTTCGCGGCTTTTGCCGCAGCAGAGGCTTTTGCAGCTTTCTTTTTTTCTTGGTCTTCTTTCCATTTTTTATGATAAGCGGCTTTTTTGGCCGCTAATTGAGCGGCGGCTTTTTCTTTCTTTTCTTTGGCTGCTTGCTTTTTTTCAGCACGTGCAGAGGCAGCAGCTTTTTCCGCTCTTGCTTCTTCTTTTGCCTTTTCTTTAGCCTTCTCTTTTGCCCGTTCATCTGCCGCTTCTTTTTTAGCGACACGTGCAGCTGCAGCGGCTTTTGCTACTTTAGCATTAGCTCGTTCTTCTTTTTCGGCCTCTTCTTTGGCTTTCTCTCGCGCTTTTTCCTTGGCGCGTGTTTTTGCCTTTTCTTCAGCCTTTTCTTCAGCCTTCTTTTCTGCGCGCTCTTTGGATTTACTCTCAGCACG
>CAZMWD010000016.1:4820-15440 GCA_964569685.1 uncultured Cocleimonas sp.
TCTTCCGCTTCTTTCTTTTCTTTAGCTTCTTTTTTTACTTTTTTTCGCTCAGCTTTTTGTTCTGCCCGCTTTTCTACTTTGCGTTTTTCGCGTTTTTCCGCTCTTTTCTTTTCTTGTTTTTCTTTTTTGCGCTTTTCAGCTCTGGCAATTTTTTTAGCTTTACGTTTTTCTTCTACTTTCTCATTTGCCTTTTTAGTTGCTATGCGTTTGGCTTCTTTTCGTTTTTCAGCCTTTTTATTTTCTTTAATTTGCTTCGCTTTTTGTTCAGATTTACGTTTTTTTTCAAGCTGTGCTTGCTGTTCCTTTTCTTTTACGTTTTTCTCTTGTTGTGTTTTTTTAAGTTGCATCGCTGCAAGCGCTGCCATTTTTATTTTATTTTGTCGTTCTTGTTCCTGAGCGTGTTGCTCTTGCGGATTTTCTTCAATAGGTTCTTCTGGCTCTCTTTTTACTGGCTCTACTTCGGCTTTCTCTACTGGTTTATTCGCAACCGTTTCTGCCATCGGCTCAAATGCTTCGCTGGTTAACAATTCCACAGGAATGCCCGCTTCTTTAATTTCTGGCTTTTCAGTCCAGTCAAAGCTTAAAAAAAACAATGCGACAATAAACAGGTGAAAGACTATCGCCCCCACTATCGCACCAGGGTGTTTCATGAATATTTTAAACATGATTATTACCCGCTGTTATTCGGCGCTTTTTTATTGCTTTATTTTTCATTGTCAGCAGAGGGCTTATAATCAATGAGTGCTTTTATATTAAGAACACCGCTGTGATCACGCTCGATAGGAGGTCTATCTTTTGTGACAGGCTTAAACTTGGGAGACACTTTTTGTAGAATTGCCCAATAAAAAACAGCCAGTATTGAAAGCAGTAAAAACAAAAGTAAAAAGCGTTTTGTTTTGAAAAATCTTATTTTGGTATTTTGAGTATTCATACACGACTCTATTCTTGTGGCTCTGCCATTAAGCCGATCTTTTTTGCACCTGCTTTTTGAGCCGCGACCATTGCTTGCATAATATAATTATAAGCGACATTTTTATCGGCACGAATATTGACAGGTCTTGTGCCTTGTTTACCTAATTGACCGGTAATACGACTGGTTAGTTCCTCAATGCTTAATTCAGAATAAACATCAGTGCCATCCTCAAGTGTGATGACACCTTCACCATCAACGGCAATATACAAAGGTGCTTGTGATCCATCGGCATCTAATAAACTAGCATTAGCATCGGGCATATCAATTTGCACACCCGCTTGCATCATCGGTGCAGTCACCATGAAGATGACTAGCAAAACCAGCATGACATCAATATACGGCACAACGTTCATTTCAGCCATTGCGCGACGTTTTTTACAACGGCGTGACATTAACCTGCGCTCCCTTCTTTACTCAAGATGGCTTGACGCTCAAGTAAAGTAGTAAATTCTTCTCGGAAGTTTTCATAGCGAACATTAATACGGTCTACTTTATCGGCAAATCGGTTATAAGCGATAACTGCAGGAATGGCCGCAAATAAACCAATCGCGGTGGCAATCAATGCCTCTGCAATACCGGGAGCAACCACCGCAAGTGTGGCTTGTTGCATTTGGCTCAGTGCTATAAATGAATTCATAATGCCCCATACCGTGCCGAATAAACCAATATATGGGCTGGTAGAACCAACCGTCGCAAGAAACGTAAGGTTTTGTTCTAGCTTGTCTATTTCGCGTGTTTCCGCAACGCGCATGGCACGTTGAGCGGTATCAACAATCGGTAATTGTCTCGGAGTCCCTCCTTTATTCAAGCGTGCATATTCGTGATAACCACTGAAAAAGATAGATGACATCCCCGTGCGATCATTACGGTGCGATAAATCACCGTAGAGTTTATTCAAAGAAATACCGCTCCAAAAACGGTCTTCAAATTTATCCAGATTTTTTTGCGCCTTTTTTAACTGACTACCTTTAATAAATATCAGCGTCCAAGAGGATAAGGATGCAAGCACCAAGATTGCCATTACTATTTGCACGATTATGCTGGCATCTAAAATGAGGTGTAGGATGGTTTGATCAAATGACACTTTTTATACTCTCCATTATTGTCTTTGGTAAGCGTTTAGGCTTAAATTTTTGGGCATCTACGCTCACCACAGTGACGTTACCCTTTGCGAGTACAATACAACTGCTTTTGGTTTTCTTATCTTCGGCTTTAGCAGCACGCATTACTTTCTGTTCAAATAAAATACTGGTTTTACCTATTTCTATGATTTCAGCAGAGACAAAAAGTTCGTCATTAAATTTTGCGGGTAATAAATATTCACAATTTAAGGCACGTACCACAAAAATCAGTTGCTCATTCTGTGCTAACTCATCAAGCTCATAGCCGAGTTGACGCAACCATTCAGTACGGGCACGTTCAAAATAATTAATATAATTAGAGTGATAGACAACACCACCGGCATCGGTATCTTCATAATAAACACGTACAGGAAGCATGAATATACTGTGTGTTTCACTGTGACTTTTGCATTTGCTTTGATTTGGTTTAGCTTGGTCAATCATTGTACAATCTTAGCATGAGATTTTTATACGAGTTAGTAACGAATGAGATTTTTTACTTTGTTTTTTTATATACGAGGTTACCGCAAAGAATATTCAGCCAATATTTTAAAAGCGAGTAAAGTTATAAGAATTGCCAAGGGTTATTATTAATAGTTGCGAAATATCTGAAATCAAAGCACAAGAAATCCGTCCCTTCCCTTCGACCCCGCTCAGGATAAACCAAAAGTCCGTTCAGGGAACTGATCTATTGCTTATCAGTAGCCTGACGGAGTCGACTTGGATACTATGCAATAACTTTTGGAACTATTAATGGCAAGTAAAAATCACTTTATTATCTTAGATTAGTAAGATTTTTATATATAAACAGATATAATATACGACTTGTTGGTTTCTAGGTCATAGATAATGATCCCAAAAGTAATAAGAACAATTACCTCAATATTACCTGTTGACAGTGAAAGAACAGGGGCTTGTAATAATTGTGGAGAATGTTGCAAGTTACCGTTTCGATGTGGTTTTTTAAAGGACAATGACGATGGCAATAGCTATTGTTCTATCTACAAGGTTCGCCCACCTACGTGTCGAAAATTCCCCAGAACAGAATCTCAATGGAATGAAGTGAAAGAAGTCTGTGGGTTTTCATTCCCTGTTACATTTACTGAGTTAGATAAAAACAAATAGCTTATTAGCTTTCGCACCTTCTTCACCATGTAAAACTATTTAACAACGACTGAATCAATCTCCAACGATACTTTCTCACCTGCTTTGATCGGCTTCTTTTCTGCAAATAAATCACCATTTTGAGCAATGGGTTGTCCATTTTTTGAAACGCGTGCGCCAATAACCCATTCTGAAAAACCAGACATTGTCATGCTTGGTATCATCGCCATACTGTCATCTAATATAATCTCCAATGGTAAATCTTTGACCTGTTTGCGTGCTGCCGCCAATGGCATGGGCGGCCCCGTGACTGCTTTAGCATAAATAAATACAAAATCGGTTGGTTGAACCTTATTCTTGAACTTTTCGGATAAAGAAACAGTTACGCTAACGCCCACAGAATTTGATGCTTTCGGAGTTGCCTTAATAGGTGCTACAGGAATAGGTGCTACCGCAGGTGCAGATGCTATTGGTGCATCTAATTTTAAAGCCGCTTTCTGTTCTGGCTTTAATTGTTTAGTTGCCTCTGCAATTAAAGAATTTACCTCTTGAATTTCAGAGGGGTCTTTTAATTGAAGCAATGCCTGCTTCCAGTGTTTAATCGCAGTTACAGGATCTTGTTGTTGCCTTGCTGCCATGCCACCAAGCCATAAAGCAGTCAGGTTATTAGGCTCTATTTTCAGTGCCTTGTTAATCAACTCAATAGGACGACCAGAAATATCGCCATTGTTTGCCATTGATAATGAGTCTGCCAAAGACAAAATAACATCAGCAGATTCAGGTTCTAGTTTATACGCTTTCTCATAAGCCTTAGCTGCTTGCGAATAACGCTTTAAAACCATATAAGAACGACCGAGCATGTACCAACCTTGAGCATTATCTGGGTTAGCCTCTAAGCGTTTCTCTAAGCCCGAAACCATGGTATCAATATCTGGCGTACCATCGGCATTTTTAGGGATACTTTTTTGTAGCTCAGTTTTAGCAGCAACTTTGGATGAAAACGAGGTGTTAAAAACAGGGTTTCCCAGTTTTGTATACATACCAACGGCAATCACAGGAATCAATAATGCAATAGCTATCGTGCTTACCAATGATATTTTCGTGACGTTAGTCTTCACATCTTGTTCGGCGACTTCTACATCGTCAAACAACGCTGATTCTAATTCTTCGCGGGTTATTTGATAAGCGGTATCATCCATTTCACCCCTTTCGAAACGTTGCTCTAAATCATCTAATTGTTCTTTGGCAATGAGTATATTTTGCTGACGACGCGCATCACTGTTAAGGGCGGTATTCACACGGGGCGAGGTTCTTAACATCGGCGGTACAATAAAAATGAATGCGATGACGACTAAGACCGCGGCAATTATCCAAAACATAGGGGATTCCTTTTTTAATGAAGACTGAGACTTTGTACTAAGAATACGGCAAAGCTATTAATTTTATTTCTTGAGAAGCTCGCGCATTGATTCATGCTGTTTATCATTTAAGACATCGACCGTCTCAATTTTATGTTTGCGGATTTTTCTTAGTAAGAAAAATAAACTTAAAAACAACAAGACAGGAGGGCCTATCCAGAGAATGTATGTTTTTGCCTTAAATGGAGGTCGGTATAATACAAAGTACCCATAACGAGCAGTCATATAATCCACCACATCTTGACGTGATTTACCTGCTGTCACCATTTTATAGGTTTTTTCTCGCATATCCGTTGCCAACTCAGCATTGGATTCAGCAAGGTTTTGATTTTGGCATTTCACACATCGTAACTCAGTGACTAATCGCTGGTAAAGACGTTCTTGTTGCTTTGTTTCAAATTGGTAAAGTTCAATTTTAGCTGCAGTGGCAACGTTTACAGTCAATACCGCGAAACTAAAAAGCAAAAAACCAGAAATAGTGCGTGTTAATAGTTTCAACTTTTACTCCTGTCCGTGTTGTCTGATACATCATTTGGTTCATTGCGTAACTGCTTGACCAATGGAATTAAAATATCATCAACGGCTTTTTGATGGACGGGACCGGTAAATTTATAACGGACGATGCCTTTTTTATCCATCACAAACGTTTCTGGTACACCTACGACTCCCCAGTCAATTCCTGCCATACCTTTTGTATCTACGGCAACGGCATAATAAGGGTTGCCAAGCTGTGTTAACCAAGTTACGGCGGCATCTCCATAATCCTCTGTTCCATAATCTTTATAGTTCAAGCCAATAGTGGGTACTTTCTCTTGATTAATAAAACGCGTCAGCACCCGATGTTCTGCACGACAAGAAACACACCAAGATGCCCATAAGTTTAGCACCCAGACTTTACCTTTCATTTCCTCTACCGAGATAGTCTCACCTTTTTTAAACAAACGTGGTAATTCAAATGCTGGGGCAGGTTGACCGATGAAAGGTGACGGAATAATCTTAGGATCATTCTTTAACCCAAACAGCATCAACCCAACTAAAGCAAAAAAACCAAATAAGGGGAGAAAATACTGCTTGTTCATGCAATGGCACCTGAGGACTTTTTATCCGAAGTCGTCTCTTTAGTTGATTGCTGTTCATCAACAGGATCTACTACAATTTTTCTTACTCTACGATAACGTTTATCAAACGCTGCCAGCAAACCACCTAAGCCCATAAAGATAGCACCTAGCCAGATCCAACGCACAAACGGTTTATGATAGATACGGAAACTCCACGCATTACTACCCAAAGGCTCTCCAAGAGCGACAAACAAGTCCCGCGTAAATCGTCCATCGATACCTGCTTCTGTCATGGGCATTTGATCAGGGCCATAATCACGTTTCTCTGGATAAACAGTTGAGATCAGTTCTCCATTTTGAGTGATTGTCATCGTAGCACGATCTGCTTTGTAGTTTTTACCTTGGTGCGATTCGATACTATTGAAGGTAAACTCATAACCCGCCAACGTGTATGTTTGACCTTTCTCAAGACGAACATCCTTTTCGGTATCATATAAAGATACTACGGTGATACCAATAACGGTCATTGCCATCCCCATGTGAGCAATTACGGAACCCCAGCTGGATAATGGTAATGTAAACGGCGAACGCCCTAAACTGACAACCCACATTAAAGCAGTCAAAGAAACCCAACTGCCTGCAAATAAACCAATGGCAACTTTAATGCTAGACTCAGATACAAATAATAGTGGCAAAATAACAGCAATAACCAAACTAATTGCCATTGGAATCCATAGCTTTTTAACCAAGCGAGAAACGCTATCTTTTTTCCAACGTAAGAAGAAGCCTGTACCCATCACCAAAAATAGAGCAATAGACAAAGGAACCATAACGCTATTAAAGTAAGGAGCGCCGACAGAAATTTTCCCCGCACCCAATGCATCAATAATCAAAGGGTATAAAGTACCTAGCAATACTGTTGCAGTCATCACCACCAAAATCACGTTATTTGCTAACAAACCTGATTCTCGGGAAACCACTGAAAATACGCCAGAAGAGCGTAATTTATGCGCTCTAAATGCAAATAGGGTTAAAGACGAGCCAATCACAGTCAACAAGAAAATAAGAATATACAAGCCTCGCTCGGGGTCACTCGCAAACGAGTGTACCGAGGTTAAAACACCTGAGCGCACTAAGAATGTACCCAGTAAACTCAATGAAAAGGCCATAATAGATAACAGTATTGTCCATGCCTTAAATGCAGCGCGCTTTTCGGTGACAGCAAAAGAATGAATCAACGCGGTGGCGACAATCCAAGGCATCAGAGATGCATTTTCAACCGGATCCCAGAACCACCATCCGCCCCAACCAAGTTCGTAATACGCCCACCAGCTACCCAGCATGATACCGATGGTTAGAAACATCCATGCGATATTAGTCCAAGGTCTTGCCCAACGCGCCCACGCGGCATCTAGCTTGCCACCAATCATAGCGGCAACTGCAAATGAAAACGCTACCGATAACCCAACGTAGCCCATATAGAGCATGGGTGGGTGAATCGCTAAACCAAAATCTTGTAACAATGGATTTAGCTGTCGTCCTTCCAAGGGGATATTAATTAATCGCTCGAAAGGGTTTGATGTGAGCAACATAAACAAGGAAAAACCTACACCAATTAAGCCCATCACACTTAATACACGTGCCAGCATAATCGGTGGAATACCTTTGCTGAAAAAAGCAACCGCGCCACCCCATGCCGCCAATATTAATGCCCATAGTAATAGAGACCCTTCGTGCGCGCCCCATAAGGCAGATACACGATAGATCGTCGGCATCTGTGTATTAGAATTTGAGGCAACATATTTAACTGAAAAATCATTAGTAAGAAAGGCGTAAAGCAAACATGAAAATGAAACCAGCATAAAAAATAACTGACCTTTTGCCGCAGGTTTTGCCATTGCAACCCAATGTGACTTCCCCGTTAAAGAACCCACAAGTGGAAAAATGCCTTGTACTAGCGCAATCGCAAACGCCAGAATCAGCGCAAAATGTCCAATTTCAGGAATCATGGCTTTTGCTCTTGTGGGCTAGTCGAGTAGGCTGATTTTTCTTGTGCGGGTGTATGCTCTTTTTCCAGCGTATCTTTAAGTTCTTGTGGCATATATTCAGCGTCATGTTTCGCGAGTACTTCAATAGCATAAAACAAGCCATCTTCTCCCATTTTCCCTCTGGAAATTTGACTTTTCCCTTCCTGAAAAAGATCGGGTAAAATTTTGGTCGTCACAACGGTGATTTCATTATTATGTTTATCTCGAACAACAAAGCGCGATTCGAGCTTTTCTTTGCTACGCGTTAAACTCCCTTCTTTTACCAAACCACCCAGCCTGAAAACTTGATCATTGGGTACTTTCCCCATCAAGACTTCTTTGGGTGTATACAAATAATTAAGATTACCCTCCATTGCTTTGGTGATCAATGCAGAGGCTGCCCCTACACTTAGCAAAGCGATTAAGACAAAAAATAGACGTTTATTTCGTGCTTTCATTTTGTAGAACCTCTGGTGCGTTGTTCCATTCGTTTAAATCGTTTGATGTCTTTAATAATTGATTTACGTTGCATTATTAGTAGCAATGGCTCTAACAACATCAACAAAAAGGCAATTCCCATCGCACTCCAAATAAATGCGGCGTAACCATTCATGTAAAAAAACTCAACCATTAGTTTACTTCCTTAAGTTTAGACACCCAGCTGGTTTTTTGTTCACGTTTTAAAATAATATTTCGAGTACGCATCATAATCACCGCAAAGCTATACATCCAAAATCCTAGGGTTGTAATTAACATCCCCATTAATATATTCGACTCTACCTTTTCAAAGGATGATTCTTGATGCAAAGACGCACATTGGTCTGGGTCTGGGCAGTTAATGGAATAATAAATAATGGGAACAATCGCTAAACCTACTACCGCTAAAAAGGCAGAGGCTTTATCTGAGCGACGCGTATCATCAATCGATGATTGCAAGGAAATATAACCGATGTATACAAAAAACAAGATTAAGTATGTGGTCATTCGTGGATCCCAATCCCACCAAGTACCCCAACTAGTTTTGCCCCAAATGGCACCGGTTGCTAAACCAATAAACGTCATTATAGTGCCTGTAACGGCCGTTGCAGAAGCCATCATATAAGCTAAACGAGTATTAAATACCAAGCCAACCAAGGCCCAAAAAACCATGACAATGTATAGCCACATTGCCATCCAAACGGTGGCAACATGCACATAAATAATGCGGTAATATTCTTTCATACCATTGCCCAGCTCATTGGGCGTATTAAAAAACCCAATGTACAAACCAATCAAGGTAAGTGCTATGGAAGCAATCCAAAATAAGGGAATTAGCTTGCCACTTAATGGGTAAAAATTCATTGGGGCAGCATATTTAAACCAGTTTATTTTCATAAGGTTTTTATTTTTCTCAAATCATTCTAATGAAATTTTTAACGCCGATGCAGTTGCCCACGGCGCAAAAATAACCGATAAAATCATAAATGCCAGCAATAACAATAAATAAGGCTGAACACTCAATCCTTCTGCCATACTAGCCGAAATTGCGCCCGAACCATATATCAACACGGGAATATACAAAGGCAGGACTAAAAACGATAGTAAAACGCCACCTCCGCGTAAACCCAAGGTCAACGCTGCACCGATTGCGCCTATCATGCTTAGTACGGGCGTTCCTAATAACAGTGCCAGCATCATAGTACCAACGGTGTTCATCGGCAGTTGATAAAATAAACCCACCAATGGCGCAATTAAGACCAACGGTAAACCCGTCAATAACCAATGCGCCACTATTTTAGCAAACACCATAATAGATAAGGACTGCGGTGCTAATGCTAATTGTTCTAATGTGCCATCTTCATAATCATTAGAAAATAAACGATCTAATGCCAATGTAGATGCTAATAAAGCCGCGATCCAAACCACGCCGGATGCGATTTTAGTTAATATTTTTTCTTCCGAACCAATGGCCATCGGAAATAAACTAACCACCACGATGAAGAAAAACAATACGGTAAACACTTCATTACGACGGCGTAATGCCAACAGTAAATCACGTTTTAAAATAATCCAAAACGCGCTAAACATTATCAGTATCCACGTTATGGTGTTGTTGTTGGTGGTGTTGTTGTGGCTGTAGTGGCGCAAACTCACCCAAACGTAATCGCTGTATCTTGCCCGATGTTAACGGTACTTCTTGGTGCGTGGTCAAAATCACCATGCCGCCCTCTTGTACATGCTTGGCAATAATCGTTTGTAATAATTCAACTGCTGCAACATCCAATGCTACAAATGGCTCATCTAATATCCACAGTTTTGCCTTATTCACTAACAATCGCGCCAGTGCCACACGACGCTTTTGACCTTGCGATAGTTGCCGTGCCGGAAAATCTTCAAATGCAAACAAACCAATCGTATCAAGCGCCTGCATTAATTCTTCATTACTTGCCTTATAACCGGACAATGTTGCATTTATTTGTAAATTTTCTAATACGGTTAAATCTGCTTTTATGGCATTCAAATGCCCAAGGTAGAGTAATTCTTTACGGTAATCTTCATCCAATTTACGGATTGAAACACCGTTCCATAAAATCTCTCCTTGCTCTTGTAAATACAAACCACACAAGCTTCTTATCAGAGTCGTTTTACCGCTACCGTTTGCACCTTCCAGCATTAATAGCTGACTGGATTCCAAACGGAAAGATAGATTAACAAACAGTTCTCTATCGCCACGTATGCATTGTAGGTTTTTAACTTCAAGCGTCATGCGGGGTAGTGTAGTCAAAATATTTGAGTGGGTCGAGACTCAATAGTAGCAACAAATAAATAAGCCACATTAACTTATGTCAATATGGCTAAATATCCCACTAGAGAGATGCAACAATAACAGGCAAGAGGGTTTTGATTGTTATTGTTGTGTTATAGAAATGTAGGATTGGA
>CAZMWD010000017.1:0-15284 GCA_964569685.1 uncultured Cocleimonas sp.
TGTCCGAGAATAGCAAGCGTAGCGAAAATTTGGCTGATTAGTGCCTATTTTTAGTTCAAAAGAGGAGAATGGTTATTCCCTTTGACGAATTTGAACTGAAAATAGGTGCAATTAGACAGATTTGCAGTAGCTTGTTCTATTCTCGGACAGCCTCCTAGAATTTCATCTTAATTTTTGATCATCATAACAACTCTGATTGCAGATTTTCTCAATTACCGTATATTGACGTTTTTGTATTTTAAATAGGAAGCGATATGGAACTTTGGGTAATAGGAGCATTGGCTGGCATAGGAGCAATTTCAGGATTAATCGGTAAACTCATTTTTGCAAGAAGGTCTCCTTTTGGCATTATTGGTAATATTCTATTTGGAATTATTGGTGGTGTGATAGCGGGTTACTGTATGGCTTCAGGGCTAGATAGTTCATTAAACGCATTAATTAAAACGGTAGCCGCAACGGCATTAGGTGCTTTATTATTGGTCTTTATTTTAAAGTTTATTGCGCACCCTAAAAGCTAATATCATGGACGATTTACAAACAATCATTGAAAACGCCTACCAGCGACGCGCTGACATTACACCGCGCAATGTCGAAACACTGACACGCGATGCGATTGTGAAAGCGATTGAAATGCTTGATTGTGGCGAAGCGCGTGTGTGCGAAAAAGTCGGCAATGATTGGGTTGTTAATGAATGGTTAAAAAAAGCGGTACTACTTTATTTTCGTATCAGCGATAACGAATTTATGAAAGGCGGTTTTACTAATTATTTTGATAAAGTCCCCTCTAAATACGCTGATTATAATAGCCGTGAATTTCTAGAAAGTGGCGCGCGTATTGTGCCTCCCGCATCGGTTCGCAAAGGCGCATATATCGCACCCAGTACCGTGTTAATGCCCTGCTATGTAAATATCGGTGCTTATGTCGACTCTGGCACAATGGTCGATACTTGGGCAACAGTCGGTTCGTGTTCACAAATTGGAAAAAACGTGCACCTTTCAGGAGGTGTCGGCATCGGTGGCGTATTAGAACCCTTGCAATCATTGCCGACTATTATTGAAGATAACTGTTTTATTGGCGCGCGTTCAGAGATTGTCGAAGGTGTGGTTGTCGAAAAAGGCTCGGTGATTTCGATGGGTGTTTTTCTGAGTCAAAGCACGAAAATATTAGACCGCGAAACGGGGGACATTACTTACGGGCGTATTCCCGCAGGTTCGGTGGTTGTCTCTGGAAATTTACCGTCTAAAGATGGCACGTATAGTTTGTATTGCGCAGTGATTGTTAAGAAGGTAGATGAAAAAACCTTGAGTAAAACGGGGATTAATGCGTTATTGAGAGATATTTAGTTATGTAATTTCTACCCTCTCCCCAACCCTCTCCCTGCTAGGGAGAGGGAGTTAAAAACAACGGTGTGTTTGGGCAATTCTCTGTGCTATAACCTCTGATACTCCTGCTTCCTCTGCCACCGTTGACCATTGCTCAACGGCTGTCTGCACTTCATTTAAAATCGTTATCGCCCGCCCTCGTTTCATTGAAATCATGCGCGCGCAGGCTTTAAAGTCTTCAATCTCAAAATTATCACGTTTGCCATTTAAGGTCATTTGATGTTGGCTAGTCCACGCACCTTGTGGGTTATAACTGTAGGTTACATCATAGGCGGGCGATAAAGACCACGTGCCTGCTTTATCCATTAAAAACGCTACATTTTTGACATGATCATCCTGATTTCGTGCCACAATATTAAATGCCAACCGCCGAAACTGCTCTTCAATACTGCTCATTGGCAACCGTAATTTATGCATAATTTGTAATAACTGTTCGTAAGAATAGGCACCGGGTTGATTAAAATCATAATGAGCAAGACCGCAGAGTGTTTGCATATGTAGTTTGCTTGTTTTATCTGTTTTAGATGACAATATTCTATCGAATCGTTTAGTCATAAAATGTGAGCGATTATTTTCCTCTAAAATACGGCACTCACTCATCTCTATTCCCGCCAACTTCGCCATTTTATAATAGGCATACTCAATTAAGCCGTAACCCGAAGCATCATCCAACTCCTTATCTTTATTGTTGGAAACACCGTCAAACTTGATTAACCAATATGAAAAATTGCTGTTGCTGCTACTGCTGTGCGAATTATTTTCTATCTGTCCTGAACGTATTTCATTTGTTTCAGCATTCCATGCAATCACAGCCTTTGCTCTTGCACCACCGGCGGATGTACCTACCCGCAAAATATCCTTCATCGCTTGTTCTTTATTTTCATCGGAAAAGCTAGTTTTTAAGTTTTTCTTTTGGCTAAGTACATCGCTCGCTAGATCAACCAATAAGTTGACATCCAAAGCCGTGTTTTTTATTTCTGGGCCCGATGCTGGGCTAAATTCAAGCGCACCCATACCTCGGTTGCCGGTATAACACAGACGTTCCACAGGATTAAAACTTTGTGGGTCACGCCCTTGCCTTGCCAGCCACGTATTAATTAAGGTGTGACCAAATTTATCTGGCAATGAATCTGCCAACATTCCAGGTAAACCAAAGAAGGTAGAGCGGTCAAGCTCTGGAAACGTATAAATCTGTGATGTTGTTGATGGTATTGTTGTTGATAATGATGCTGATGCAGTTGTAAAAAACGGCATCATCAATGGCGCAACATCTATACCACTGGTTAAAAAATCCTTGTCATATTCAAATGATGCGATGCCTTTGTTTTCATGCCAGGAAATAGCACCGATAGTTTTATCCCAGAGCTTTACTTCTGCAATCGTCATTCATCACCCCAGCGCCAAGGTGCGGGTTCTTCTGCAACACCCATTGTTTTATTCTTTGATTTTCGCGGAGAAGACGCGCGCTGTCGTTGTTTACCTGCTAGTTTAAGTTGTTCCATTGGGCTAATTTGAGATTGTGGAATTAGAGTATCCATTTTATCAAGTAGACCAAGTACCCGTAAAATGCGAATAAAATTACTTAACTGTGTCGAATGACCACTCTCCAAACGCGTCACTGTCGCACGAGAAACACCCGCTTCTTCAGCCATTTGTGATTGTGTTAGATTTTTATTTAAACGCAAGCGTGCTAAACGTTTGCCAATTTCTTGCTGGACAGTATCATCAAAGGTGGAAACAATATCATTCATAATGCATCATATTTAACTCATTAATGGCTTATTTAGCTATATTGTAACCTATTTGAGCATTTAAACAAATAATACTATTGTGTGAGTCATTATTGCATCGTTAATACTATTAATTGTAGTTTACGACTCATATTTGACTCGTTAAAACTAATCACCCCCAAAGTAACAGTAATTCATCCACCGCTTTAGTATAGTCATCGGCCTGTGTTATCGCGGAAATCATCGCAACCGAACCCACGCCAGTTTGTTTAAGTGCTTGCGCACGCTGGTAATTAATCCCGCCAATCGCAACCAAAGGGTAATCATCACCCAATAGCTCTATCCAGTTTTTCACGGCCTCCGTACCTTGCGGAATCCATGGCATGTCTTTACTTGTGGTGGCAAAAATTGGACCCAATGCAAGATAGCTGGGTTTAAGATGATGCGCTCGTGCAACCTCGGCATAGCTGTGCGTTGAAACACCTAAACGACAGCCAGCATCTTCTATTTCTTTTAAATTGGCATGACTTAATTTACTTAAATCTTCCTGCCCCAAATGGATACCATAAGCCTTGTGCTTAACCGCTAATTGCCAATAATCATTAATAAAAAGGCGTGTGTTGTACTCTTTACAGAAGTTAATAGCAGACAAAATATCCTGTTCAACCGCTTCTGCTTGTTTATCTTTAATGCGCAATTGTATGGTTTCGATGCCTAATGGAACGAGCTTTTTAATCCAATTAAGTGAATCTACAACGGGATAAATTCCTAGGCGCTTTCTACCACAATCAGGAAATTCAAACACCGCATTAACATCATCTGCTTGATGTACCAATACAGGTAAATCTTGAAGATCAAAAGAAGGGTTCGTGTTCTGCTTTCCAAGGGATGAAAACTGAAGCTGGTTATCCACTTTTACGGCTTCACGAATACCGCTACTTATCATTGCTTTTGCAAAAACCAAAGCGTCATTCAGGTTATAACCTTTACTAATCGCAGATGTGACAGCACTCGCAAACACACAACCTGTGCCCCGCACGTTATCACGGTTTTTCCAACGTTGACCCACTAAATAAAACGTTTCAGATTGGCTCACAAATACATCAATACTTTTCTTTTTGTAGCTATTATTATTGTCACTATCATTGTTGTCGTCACTCATACTAGAAAGACCCGATTGAAAATGCCCACCTTTTACCAGCACTGCTTTTGCGCCCAGCTCAATTAACTTTTTAGCACCCTGCTCTATTTCTTCTAATGTAGTAACGGGCAACCCTGTAAGCGTTGCCAGTTCTTCTGTGTTTGGTGTTATCAAGGTTGCTAAAGGCAATAAATCAGATAACAGACTTTCAATGCCTTGATCATTTAATAGAGTATCGCCAGAACTTGCGGATAACACAGGATCAATAATTAATGCAGAGTGTTGATTTGTTTTCTGCAGGTATTCTAAAATGGCTTTAATAACGTGATCATTACCTAACATGCCAATTTTGATTGCCGAAAAAATAGTTGTTTGTAAGGAATCTAACTGTGATTTTACCTGCTCATAAGATAAAACACCCTGCTCCATAACAGCATGACTCTGTTGTGCCGTTACCGCCGTGACCACACTGCTTGCCTGAACGTGCAAGGCATGAGCAACTTTCCAGTCTGTTTGTAAACCTGCGCCACTGGGGTCTGTGCCCCCTATTAACAGAATAGAACCTGCTTGTTTTTCAGAATATTGTTTCATTTTTTTATTAAAATTAAGATAGTTAAAACGATTAATTCTGATGCCAAAACGGTGTACCCACTGTCGGCGTACTGGGCTTGGCTGATTCACGTGCGGGCATAATACCGCTTTCATAAGCCACACGACCGGCACTGATAGCATCGGCAAATGCACCTGCCATTTTAATCGGGTCAACCGCTTCGGCAACTGCCGTATTTAGTAATACACCATCAAAACCTAACTCCATCGCCTGACACGCATCAGAAGGTTTGCCAATACCTGCATCGACCAATAAATTCACATCCGGCAAGCGCTCTCGAATCATCTGTAACGCATAAGGATTCATCAATCCTTTACCTGTACCAATCGGTGAACCCCACGGCATAATCACTTCACACCCTAAATCTTGTAATCGCTGGCATAATACCAAGTCATCGGTGCTATACGGAAATACTTTAAAACCTTCTTTAATCAAGGCTTCGGTGGCTTCTAATAAACCAAAGGGATCCGGTTGTAGATTGTAATCATCGCCAATTACTTCTAACTTTATCCAATCGGTTTCAAATATTTCACGCGACATTTGCGCAATCGTGATGGCTTCTTGTGGGCTATGACAACCCGCTGTATTGGGTAATAAATGACAGCCTAAATCTTTGATGAAATCCCAAAACTGTTTGCCACCTTTGTTTTCAGGTGATTGGCGACGCAACGAAAGCGTAATGACATCTGCACCGGATGCTTTAATCGCCTGTTGCATCGTTTCGGGCGATGGGTACAAAGCAGAACCAATGAAGAAACGGCTGTTTAGTTCCGTGCCATACACATTCCACTTTGTATTGGTTTTTAAGGTTTTGCCGGTATTTTCAGCTTGATCTTTTAATGTATGAACACTCATATCGTTATCTCTACTACCCTCTCTAACCGCCACTAATGGGGTTTAAAATATCCACTTTGTCCTTATCGTTTAACTGCGTTTCTGCCCATTGTGTTTTTGACACAAAGGTTTGATTGAGCGCAACGCCGAGCATGGCTTCATTATCACGCCCTAGTATTTTTAATGCATCAAGCACCGTCGAACCCGCTTCAAGCATTTGCTGTTTGTTGTTGATGCTGACTTGAATCATCTTGTTGATCGTCACTTTCATTAACATTAAAAAGAAATTGCGGAAATAGTATTTTGTCATCATCACCTGCTAGATGATGCAATAAATCATCCAACAACGCGGGGGAAAATAAATAACCGTGGCGGTATAAACCATTAATACGGATTAGTTTATGATCACATTCAACCCGTGGTAAATTATTCATAAAGGTCGGACGTAAACCCACTAACAAGTCGATAATCTGTGCTTCTCCAAAACCTTGATGCAAGCTATATAAAGCTGATAACAGCTCCAACCCTGAACGCACAGTCACAGGAGAATCATCATCGCTTTCGATTTGAGTCGCGCCGATAATGTATTCATGGTTTTCACGTGGCGCAATATACAAAGGAAAACGCGGATGTATTAAACGTACCGCTCGCTTAATATTTACCTCTGGCGCGTAGACACGAGCGACTTCTCCACGTACTGATCGAAACTGTTTTAAATCAGCGCTTGCACCATTGCCACGGCAGTCAAATACTTGATCAAAGACAGCATCAAAACCTGCTATATGACCCTTATTATCAAACTCTGTGACCAAGGTGTTTTCAACCCAATCAACATTATCTACTTGATCAAAATATTGTGTTAAAACAGGATACAACTTCAGATTATTAATCACGCCTTCATTTGCAAAATAAAGTGCTTTTGAAAAATTGGTCGCAAGTTCTGGTTCTATATCACCTAAAGTGGATTGATCAAGTGACTGCATTTGATCCGCATTTTCAGCACTCAAAACAGACTGTGCTTTTATATGAAAACGTTGCCAATCTGCATCATCTTGCGGGTGCGATACCACTAAGGTTCCGTTTTGATCAAATGCAACCCGTTCACCTGTTTGGGCTTCTAGCTCAGCCAACCATTGTGACCAGAGTGTTGAAGATCGCGCACCCAAATACTGAGTCACAGCCTCGGTACTCACCGCTTCGGTATAAGGTGCAACCATTGCGGCAGCGATAAGACCTGTGCCAAAATAATCACGATCATGTTGATCAATTAAGGTGATCTGTACGTTCTTATCTAATAAAAAACCAGCGGTACTTAATCGCCACGCCAATAAGCGCCCGACCAGACCAGCGCCAATAATCGCTATTTTTTGACTACTCACAATAAACTATTAAGAATAGGACTAAGATTTAAATTCAGACTTATAAATCTCGCTACCCTTCTTCAAAAATTCAATGGATTTTTCTTCCATACCTTGCATCGCTTCTTTGTTCTTAGCATATTCACTACCTGTACCGTATTGTTCGCGTACTTCACGAGTGATCTTCATCGAACAGAATTTCGGACCACACATCGAACAGAAATGCGCTACTTTGGCAGATTCTTTCGGCATAGTTTCATCGTGATACGAACGTGCCGTATCAGGGTCTAAGCCGATATTAAACTGATCTTCCCAGCGAAATTCAAAACGCGCTTTTGACATCGCATCGTCACGCGCCTGTGCGCTCGGGTGTCCTTTGGCTAAATCTGCCGCGTGTGCTGATATTTTATAAGTGATAATACCGGTTTTAACATCATCTCGATTAGGTAAGCCCAAGTGCTCTTTTGGCGTTACATAACACAGCATTGCCGTGCCGTACCAACCAATTTGTGCCGCGCCAATCGCCGATGTAATGTGATCGTAACCCGGCGCAATATCCGTCACCAAGGGGCCTAAAGTATAAAAAGGTGCTTCATCACAAATATCTAATTGCATGTCCATATTTTCTTTAATCTTATCCATCGGAACATGACCAGGACCTTCGACAATCACCTGTACATCGTGTTGCCATGCCAGTTTCGTTAGCTCGCCTAATGTTTTAAGCTCACCTAACTGTGCGGCATCATTGGCATCTGCAATTGAACCCGGGCGTAAACCATCACCCAATGAAAACGCGACATCATACTTTTTCATGATTTCACAAATATCTTCATAATGTGTATAGAGGAAGTTTTCTTTGTGATGCGCTAAACACCACTTTGCCATAATCGAACCACCGCGCGAAACGATACCGGTAAGACGGTTGGCAGTGAGAGGAACATATTCTAATAATACGCCCGCATGAATCGTAAAGTAGCTTACGCCCTGCTCAGCTTGTTCAATTAAAGTATCGCGGAATAACTCCCACGTTAAATCTTCGGCAATACCTTTTACTTTTTCTAATGCTTGGTAGATGGGAACCGTTCCAATAGGCACAGGCGAGTTACGAATAATCCACTCACGTGTTTCATGGATATTTTTACCGGTTGATAAATCCATGACCGTGTCACCACCCCAGCGCGTTGACCAGACCATTTTTTCGACTTCTTCATCAATCGAAGAACCTAATGCTGAGTTACCAATATTAGCGTTAATTTTCACCAAAAAATTACGCCCAATAATCATCGGCTCCATTTCAGGATGGTTGATATTAGAGGGGATAATGGCACGACCGCGCGCCACTTCTTGACGTACATATTCTGCGGTTATCTCACGCGGCAAACCTTTGCTGGTGAGCTCTGCCACTTCTGTTTGTGAAAGAGACGAGCGACCTAAGTTTTCACGAATCGCCACGTATTCCATTTCCGGTGTAATAATACCTTGGCGCGCATAATGCATTTGCGAAACATTCTTACCTTCAACTGCAATACGCGGTTTTGGCTTGTTTGCAAAAGGCTCAATAGTAAGATCAGTAGCGAGTCGCTCGCGGGTAAAGTCAGAAGTGAAGTTTTCTAATTGAACAGTATCTTGACGACCTTCAATCCACTCTTTTCTGAACGGCAGCAAACCTTTATTAAGATCAATTTCAAAATCAGGATCAGTGTAAGGTCCAGACGTATCATAAACACGAAGAGGCTCATTTATTTCATATTCATCACTGTCTTCACGCAACAATGTCGGCGATAGCTCAACATGGCGCATCGCAACCTTAAAGGTTTTTGCGTCATTTTCGATGTAGATTTTTTTAGAACCCGATAATGGCTTACGCGTAACACCGGTGACTATCGCGGGCTTAACTTGGGCGGGCTTAGTTTTAGCGGACTTAGTTTTAGCGGGTTGAATAGCAGAATTGGCTTCAGACATGATGTGTTGCTCCAGCAAAAAAGGGATAACTTGCCGGAATCTAATCAAATGCTGATCACGCTAATAAGAGCAAAATCAACAATGAAATAAAGATAGCTTGTTCCCTACGACGGTATGAACCGTATCAAGTACAACGGGTGATTTCTCAGCCTGTTTTTATCTAGGAGGCTGTCCGAGAACTAAAAATTGACTGCAAATTCCAGAAACATCATAATCTGAGTTTATTGAATTCATTAAATAGAACGACTATTCGCCTCTTTCAATAAACTCACCTTATAATATTTCTGAAATTTTCGTTCCAATCTTAGTTCTCGGACAGCCTCCTAGCAATTTCTAATTAAAAACAGACACCCCGACAAGTTGTGTACCAGCATAGTAACAAACATTTTTTCAGGTTGCTACTTCAAATACTCGCACAGATATTAATAGTTGCGAAAGTATTCGCAACTATTAATCTTCTAAGGCTCTTCTTCCGCAGGTTTACTTAAAGCTAATTTAATCGCTTCAATTATTTTTTCAGGATGTGCTTGCGCTTGTAGTTCGCAATGAAATTGTCCTTTTTGGTATAAGAACATACTCGGCAAATGAAATACATTAAACTCATTTACCAACGCGGAGGCTTTATCTGCTTTGATTTCAAATACATTAAAACCTGAAAAATAATCTTCAAACTGCTGTTTATCTTTAATAAACAAATCACGTAGATGATGGCACGACGCGCAATGTGGTCCTGTAAAAAAGATCAATGTCACTTCAGAGGTTTCTGAAATGACGGAGTGAAAATTAAATTCGTCGAGTTCCTGAATCACAGATAAAAGCGCTAATCTTTCTCTTCTATCCAATTCATTTGAATGGATTCTAATATTTTCTCGTTTGATTTTTCTGGATCATCTTCAAAGCTTTCTAGCTTACAAACCCATTCATGTAAATCCGTAAAACGCACATACTGCGGATCAACATCAGGGTGTGCTTCATCCAGTTCGATGGCTAGGTCTAGCGTATCTGTCCATTTGTATTTCATTTTAGTGTCCTTGTACAGTCTGTTTTGAAAATAACCAAACAAAAATTTAGCGCTATAAGATTAAGCAGGGTTTTTGTTCAAGATTAAGGCGGTGAATGAATATCAGGATCGAAGTGTACAATAAGTACATGAGAGTCTGAGATTCATTCGCCAACGCAGAGATTGGACAAAAAACCATTAATTAGTGGTTTTCGGATACCATGTTTATGGTGTATTTTGGCATTTCCAATACCAAATCCTCTTTGCCCACTTTTGCCTGACAACTCAGACGTGAGTCAGGGTCTACGCCCCATGCTTTATCCAAATAATCTTCTTCAAGATCGGTGGCTTCTTCTAGTGAATCAAACCCTTCTCGCACATAAATATGGCACGTTGTACACGCGCATGATTTTTCACAGGCATGCTCAATATCTATATGATTGGCTAAACCTGCATCACATAATGTTGTGCCCGTTTCGGCTTCAAATACAGCCCCTTCTGGGCAAAGATCTTCGTGAGGAAGAAAAATAATTTGTGGCATTCTAATCTATCTCTTTATTTATCCATATCTGCAAAATCAGAAACATTCTGACCTTGCATGGCAGTTTTTACATTATCGTTCATTCGACGAGCCACGTAAAATTCAGCTACTTTTTCCATGTTTTTTATAGCAGCTTTGACTTCAGCAGAATCTTCACTACTTTCTTTAATTTTTTGTAATTGCTCACGCGCTTTTAACAATAACGTGATTTCGTCCTCATTGAGCATTGTCTCTGCATCAGCTTTCATCGCGGAATCTAAAGCTTCTAAAGTTCTATCTGCTTCTACTTTTTGTTCTCGTAAACGGCGCGCTTCCATATCGGCTTGAGCATTATCCATTGAATCACGAATCATGCCTTCGATTTCTGTATCCGTTAGACCGTATGAGGGTTTTACATCAATATTTGATTTTACACCTGTGGTTTCTTCTTCTGCTTCTACATTCAGCAAACCATCGGCATCCACTTGAAAAGTGACTTTAATACGCGCTGCGCCTGCCACCATCGGTGGAATACCTTTTAAAGCAAACTTAGCTAAGGAACGATTTTCTTCGACCGTTTCGCGTTCACCTTGTAAAATATGCACCGTCATTGCGGTTTGATCATTCTTGAAAGTGGTAAATTCTTGAGCACGGGTAATGGGAATTGTGGTATTACGTGCAATCACTTTTTCGACTAAGCCACCGTAAGTTTCTAGTCCTAATGATAGCGGGATAACATCCAGCAATAGCATTTCTTCATCAGGTTTATTACCGGCCAATACATCCGCTTGTAATGCCGCGCCTATAGCGACCACTTTATCTGGGTCTATATTTACCAGCGGTGGTTTATCAAAAAACGTCGCTACTTTTTCTCGCACAATGGGCATGCGGGTTGAACCACCCACCATCACCACATCGTGTACCTGTTCTTTACTTATATCCGCATCACGCAATGCGCGACGACAAGCGAGTAAGGTTTTCTTTACTAAAGGCTCGACCATTGCATCGAATTGAGTTCGCGCTAATGTGCCTTGCCAATCTGCTAAGCTTACGCTGACTTCTTCATTATCTGTGAGTGCTTCTTTTGCACGGCGCGCTTCACCCATGGCATGATGCGTTAAATCACTGCCTGATTCTTGTAACATCCATTCGGCAATCGAATGGTCAAAATCATCGCCACCTAATGCAGAATCACCCCCAGTTGCCATTACTTCAAACACGCCTTTATTGAGTTTGAGAATGGAAATATCGAATGTGCCACCCCCTAAATCGTAAACGGCAATAATGCGCTCTTGCAATTGTGAAGCATCATTTTTTTGATCAAGACCATAAGCAACTGCTGCCGCTGTAGGCTCATTTAATAAACGAAATACATTAAGATCAGCCAATCTTGCCGCATCTTTTGTCGCTTGGCGTTGAGCATCATCAAAATAAGCAGGAACCGTAATCACCACACCTTTAAGTGGACCATCTAACTTATCTTCTACACGGTTTTTTAATATTTTTAAAATCTCGGCGGATACTTCAATTGCGGTGATATTGCCTGCAATGGTTTTAATTTGTGGAACGGCAGAGTCACTGTCTGCAAATCGATAGGGCAACGCTCCACCCAGCGTTTTTATATCTCCGACACCACGTCCTAATAACCGTTTGGCAGATGAAATAGTATTGTCACTATCATCAAGCTGTGCATTTTTTGCGCTTGTACCCACTTCGGTTTTTCCGTTGGCAAGATAACGAACAACAGAGGGTAACAGCATGTCACCACCCTGCTCATCTGCCAAGGTTTCTGCTGTACCCTCAAGCACCGTTGCAACCAATGAATGGGTTGTGCCAAGATCAATCCCTGCCGCAAGTTGTTTTTCTTGGGGGTTATTGGGTGCTGATTCACCAGGTTCTGATATTTGAAATAATGCCATGTGCGTATTCTACGAAACTTAAAACAATTCGTCTTCGAGTTTTTCAGTGATAGTGCGGGATTCTTGACATAAACGCTCAAAAAACTTCATTTTTAATACGGCTTCTTTTGCCGCCGCTAAATTACCTGCTTCTAATTGATCTACAAAATCATCTTTGAGTGCATCCGCCTCGCCACTGATTTCTTGCCCAATATCATCAATGCGCGCCAATGGATCTTGTGCACTGCCGACATCTTCAAGTGCTTCGCGTATTTCCATTTGATGCATCAGGAAAGCGCCATCACTGGTAGTATCAATTTCATCATCAAAATCTACACCCGCTAGTGTTAGTAAATAGCGCGCGCGTAAACGGGATGATTTTAGCGTTTCATTGGCTTCGTTGATTAAGCCGGTGGTTTGAACCGCGACAAGGCGCTCACTATCATTAGCATTGACGAAACGATCCGGGTGATATTTTGCTTGTAACTCTCTAAATGCAGCCCCAAGCTTTGCAGTATCAACATCGAATTCTGCTGGTAAGCCGAATAGCTCAAAGTAGCTTTGTTTAAAATCGAGCATGTAAATTCTATCCGAGAAGAACGGCTGAGGCCGACTGTTGTAAGTCGTGTGGAAATAGGATGGGGTGGTTCATAACGACTAAAAGCGTCTATACTGTGAAACTTTCGCCACAGCCACATTCACCACTTTCATTCGGATTATTAAATTTGAAGCCTTCGTTTAAGCCTTCTTTGGTATAATCCATTTCTGTACCATCAAGGTAGACTAAGCTTTTAGGGTCGATAATGATTTTAAGTCCGTGATCTTCAAATACCGTATCTGACTCATCAATTTCATCGGCAAACTCAACTACATAAGCCATACCCGAGCAACCGTAAGTCTTAGTGCCTAAGCGTAAGCCCACACCTTTACCACGATCAGCAAGAAACTTGCTAACGCGATCTGCTGCTGCATCTGTAAATGTAATTGCCATCTTTAAAAGACCACCCTACTCACTATTACTGTTTGCTTTGGAAATCTGCAACCGCTGCTTTAATTGCATCTTCTGCCAATACAGAACAGTGAACTTTCACAGGAGGAAGCTCTAGCTCGTCTGCAATATCGGTATTTTTAATCGCTTGAACTTCATCAAGAGATTTACCTTTTACCCACTCAGTCAAAAGAGAAGATGATGCGATAGCAGAACCACAACCATACGTTTTAAATTTTGCATCTTCAATAATACCGTCAGCACCGACTTTAATTTGTAGCTTCATTACATCGCCACACGCTGGCGCGCCGACCATGCCTGTTCCTACATCGGATGCATCTTTATCCATTGCACCTACGTTACGTGGGTTTTCATAGTGATCTATTACTTTTTCGCTGTATGCCATTTGTTACCTCGATGTCATTCCTAAATAATGCACTTTTGCTTCGTCAGACTGCGTTGACTACGACTTCCGATGCTCATGTACCTATTGTACACTCCGCTTCGGCTTCTCGTTACGCCTTGCTGACAAACCCAAATCACATCATTCGGAAACAACTTAGTTAATTGTTAATTGTTAATTTAAAATTATTCCTAATACTATTAATGTGCGGCCCATTTCACAGTACTCAAGTCAATACCGTCTTTAAACATATCCCACAACGGAGACAAGTCGCGTAATTTTTCTACTGCATCGCGGGTCTGCGCAATTGCATAGTCCACTTCTTCCATGGTTGTGAAACGACCAATCGTAAAACGTAGCGAGCTATGTGCTAATTCATCGTTACGGCCTAGCGCGCGTAAAACATAACTTGGCTCAAGTGATGCGCTAGTACAGGCAGAACCTGATGAAACTGCGATGCCTTTGAGTGACATCATTAAACTTTCACCTTCTACATAGTTAAAGCTGATATTTAAGTTACCTGCGATGCGTTGCTCAAGGTTGCCGTTGACATAGACTTCTTCCATATCTTTAAAACCTTCATACAGGTGATTACGCATCATAAGAAGACGTTCATTTTCGGTTGCCATTTCTGCTTTTGCAATCTTAAACGCTTCACCCATACCTACAATCTGATGAGTCGCTAACGTGCCTGAACGCATTCCACGCTCATGTCCACCGCCATGCATTTGTGCTTCGATACGAATCCGTGGCTTACGACGTACATACAACGCGCCGATACCTTTTGGACCGTAAATCTTATGAGCAGAAAAACTCATAAGGTCAACTTTAAGCTCACCTAAATCAATCGGTACTTTACCCGCGCTTTGTGCTGCATCGACATGAAATACAATTTTGTTTTCACGACACAGCTCACCAATCGCCGCAATATCTTGAATGACACCAATTTCGTTGTTCACATGCATGACTGATACCACCGTAGTATCTTCACGAATCGCGTCTTTTAATAGTTGAATATCCAGTAGACCATCATCTTTAGGATCAAGATAAGTCACTTCAAACCCTTCACGTTCGAGCTGACGACAGGTATCAAGCACTGCTTTGTGCTCGGTTTTCATCGTGATGATATGTTTACCTTTACGCGTATTAAAGTGTGCAGCACCTTTAATCGCAAGATTATTTGATTCTGTTGCACCACTAGTCCAAACGATCTCACGTGAATCCGCATTGATTAAATCGGCGACATCTTGACGCGCTTGTTTAACCGCATCATCCGCTGCCCAACCAAAGGTATGGCTACTAGATGCAGGGTTACCAAAAGCGGTATCAACAGTAAGGTACTGAGCCATTTTATCCGCAACGCGTTGATCGGTTGGGGTGGTCGCTGAGTAATCCATGTAAATTGGGGTGATTATATTGCTCATTTTGTAAATCCTGTTATATCAACATCAACCTAG